>CAIXAQ010000866.1 GCA_903917425.1 uncultured Bacteroidales bacterium | reverse complement strand
GGGAGGTTCAAATGTGGTTGTTTAAAAATGCAAAACGGCAATAATCATCTACAACGAGTTACTTCCATGCTTTCACTACCAGCCCGGTTCCGGTTTTGTGTGCTTGTGTTGCATCCATGTAATTTAAAACCATGCAAACAGGGAATGTAACAAGGTAGTAGAAAGGCAGAAGGATAAAGAAAAGTTTGGTTTTACCAAGGGCCAGGATTGGATATTTCATCGAAAGCCGCCAGCTAAGCTGACCGGTTTTCCCATATTGGTAGCGCGCTTCGGTACGTTTAAAGCCGGCAAGTTTTAGTTTTTCCTGTATCTCATTAATGTTATAACCATCGCGAACATGTTCTTCGATAAAGGAGGAACCCTCATCGTCATGGTCGTGAACATCGCTGCCGCCCTGGTCCGAAGGTGTCGAAATCAATGCCATGCCACCCGGTTGAAGGGAAGCATAAAAATTACGGAACACGGCAACATCTTCGAGGATGTGCTCCATTACATCCACCGAAAGAATGAGGTTATAAGCCGAAGCATCGGTAAAAGCAGTCAGGTCGGCGTAAGCGAATGTTACATTTTTACGCCCTATTCGGCTGAAAAAGGCGTTGCAATCGGCAATCTGTTCCTCCTTCACATCCACGCCCCTGATTTTCCAGTTAGGATTCAGCGACGACAAGAAAAAGTCGTATTGCCCGAATCCCGAACCTGCATCCAGTATTAATGCATCCTTTGGTGCAGTGGCAGCCCATTTTTTCACTTCGCGGCGCACATGCCACGAGCGCAATAAAAGCAGGTCGAGCAGGCGATAGAATACTTTTCGAAGAAACGGAGTGCGGTTGAAAACACTTCCCAGCGAACGTTTGATAGGATCGTATTGCATTTTTATTTCAGGATATTTTGAATAGTTTTAACATTAAGACGGGGCGAGGGGTGGTAGGGCGACGGGGCGACAGGGTGACGGGGTGACAAGGCGAGGGGTGAAGGGGCGACATGGCGAGGGGCGATGACATTCGACATTGAACTTTTGACATTCGACATCCGACATCCGACATCCCACATCCGACATCCCACATCCTTTTCTAACTCTTTTTGAGGAGATTATCGATATTTTCGATATAATCGAGCGAATCATCGATAAAAAAATCGAGTTCCGGAATGGAACGAACCTGGTTGTGAATCCGGTTACCGAGTTTCAGCCTGATTTCTTTCCGGTGATCTTTAATATGAGCCAGGAGTTCCTGTTTTTCGGTTTTGCCAAAAAGGCTGACATAAACTTTTGCAAGGAAAAGATCGGGTGAAATATGCACCTTGGTAACGGTAATCATATTACCCGGAAAGGTATCCCGACCCATGGCCTGAAATATTTCTCCTAAATCCTTCTGAAGCAGGCGGGCTATTTTGTTCTGGCGTGTTGTTTCCATGGCGCAAAGGTAAGGTTTTATTATAATTAGAGCCTGTCCATAAAGTCGAGATTTATTTTTATTTACGATGTAGGAGTTACGATTGACGATTATAACTCGCTGAAAAACAATCGTAAGTCGTAAATTGTAACTCGTACATTTTTGGTTTAACCAAGATTAAAAAACAAACTCTAATTATAGGTTAGTGGTAATATCCCGGCAATATTCTTTCATCTTTTCTATGCCCCACTTTGTTTCGTTCGAGATCATGTTTTCGTGGTCGGCAAAAGGAGTACGTGTCGATTTTATCGTTAGCCGTATGTAATGATGGATAAAAACGCCTAAGGCCATATGAACAGGCCTTATATCTTCTTTTTCGATATTCCTTTTTTTCGAGCGGATATACAGATCAAAGTCGGCTCCTTGTATGCGTTCATCCCAAAGTCCTATTTTATCGATGGCTCGCCGCCGCATCATCACTGTATTTCCAATAAAACCCTCCCTGACGGCAAGACCGAATTTCTGAAATCTGTCATTCGCAAACCGTTCCCAGTTTCCGTACATCAGCCGGTGCATCAGCCTTAAATTGAAATCGCTGAAACCAAACAAAGCCAGCGGGTTTTTAACCCTCAGCCATTTGCGCTTTATCGCTTTTGTAACTGAGTCGTTTTCCAGCATTTCGATTCCCACCGGTGTAATTATATCAAGTCCCGCGGCATCGGCAGCATCGAGCAACCTTTTATCCCATTGAGGAGAAACGATGACGTCATTATTGATAAAAACCAAAACATCGTACTTCGCAACTGCAATTCCCTGGTTTTGACAAACCGGGTAGGAATAATTAAGCGCATTTTCAATCATTACAGCGCCTGCCGACCTGAAAAATTCACGGCTGCCATCTGTGCTGTTGTTGTCAACAACGATAAGTTCGAACGGATGGAAGGTGTATTTCTGCAGGTAATGCCAGAATATCCTGTTCATCGGTAATCCGTTATGCAGTGTGGCAATAATACTTATCATGGGGTTGTTGAATTTGAGATTGCAAAGTAACGAATTAACTATTACAGAAATTCGCACATAGTATTTTGATGTGCCGGTTTTTATAATGTAACAATAAAAACTCCTGATTTTGGCCATCAACCTGGTCCAGCTCAAATTTAAATAAATTTGTACATTTGCGCATGAATATAAAAACCCTACTTTTCGTAATCGCGTTTCTGCCCTGGTTTGCAGCCTCGGCTCAGCAAGGCAAAAAAAGTGCAAAACCGGCCAAACAGCCTTTTGTAGCTATGTTTTATAATGTGGAAAACCTGTATGATACACAGGATGACCCCAAAATCAACGATGACGAGTTTACTCCCTCAGGAAAAGTTCCCTGGACTGAGGAACGACTTCAAACTAAAATTGATCATACCGCTCAGGTAATTACCGATATTGATAGTCCGGGAATGCCCGACCTGGTTGGCTTTGCTGAAGTTGAAAACCAGCTGGTGCTCGAAATGCTGACTTCAGCCCCGGCACTCAGTAAAACCAAATACGGCATTGTTCATTACGACAGCCCCGATGAGCGTGGAATAGATGTAGCCATGCTCTATAATCCGGCCACTTTTAAAGTAATTTCTTCCGAACCGTTAAAGGTTGTGCTTCCAGGGGGCGACCGCACACGTGATATACTCTATGTAAAGGGTAAACTTAATTCGGACGAAATTCTTCACGTTTTCATCAATCACTGGCCATCGCGACGCGAAGGAACGGAACTTTCGGAACCCAGGCGTTTAGCTGCAGCTGAAGTCTTGCGCGCCAAACTGGATGAAGTTCAAAAACTTGAAAAATCGCCTAACATTTTGATTTTAGGCGATTTTAATGACGAACCATCAAATAAAAGCATCGCTGTGGGATTGAAAGCTATGAGTCCAGCCATGGAAATCAGCAGTAACAACCTGTATGGTCTGTTGTACCCACAATTTGAAAAAGGTGAAGGCAGTTTGTACTACAAGGACTGGGATTTGTTTGACCAGATAATTGTTTCGGGCAATATGCTGGCAGATAAAAAAGGTCTGCATACTTCGGTTAACGATGCTGCCATTTTTAAAGCCGATTACCTGCTTTTTAAAAATAAAACCGGTGAATCGCGCCCTAACCGCACTATGGGCGATAAGTATTTTGGCGGCTACAGCGACCACCTTCCTGTTTTTGTGAAGTTTACGGTTAAGTAGGATCGGCATTCAGAAAATATTCATAGGAAACTGGAGACTGGAAACTGGTGACTAGAGACTGGAAACTCTGAAACTCTGAAACACAGAAATCCTGAAACCCTGAAAATTCTTAAAAGTAAAAACGATTATTCTATCGTATCACTCTCGGGGATTTTCGGCACAAGGTCAAAGTTTACTTCTTTTAAAAGCATGCCCGTGGTATCGTAGAAACGCCAGGCTCCGACCCGAGTATCATCACGGTACATGCCTTCGATGTATTTTTTTCCGTTTTCGTGGTAGGCGATTCCCAGACCGTTACGTTTTCCTTCTTTATACTCGCCTTCGCTCCATAAAGAACCATTTTCGTACCAGGCCTTCCATTGACCGTTCCTTAACAAATCCTTGTACCCGCCTTCCATTTTCTTTTGCTTGTTTTCGT
>CAIXAQ010000865.1 GCA_903917425.1 uncultured Bacteroidales bacterium | reverse complement strand
GTACCATATAGCATTGATGCGCGGCTGCAATGTCGATCAGCCACGAAACCTTGCCAAATCGGTTACGGTAGAGTAGTTAGAGACGGTTTCATAATAGAATAGAATTCTTCCTTTTCCCCAAGTTTGTTGTACCCCGGAAAGTGCTATTTTTTAAAAAAATGCATTTCCTCAATATACTTCCATGTTTTATCGGGGAGAAAGTAGGACATATTTTTGCCCTCCTGTATGGCTGTCCGGATGAAACTTGCTGAAATTTCGACCATAGGGGCATCAAATAAAGTTACCGAAGGATGCCGGGTGAGTTCATGATCCTGCGAACCGGGTCGCGGATACACATAAAACTTATAAAACTCAAGTAAACGCTCCCAGTTTTTCCATTTATGAAATGTAGGGAAAATATCCGTTCCCGAAATAATCACAAATTCCCGGTTCGGGTATTTTTCCTGTAGGTATGCGAGCGTGAATATGGTATAGGAAGGTTTGGGCAGTTTAAACTCAATATTACACGACCTGAAACGTGTATCGTTTTCAATAGCCCGGTTCACCATTTCAAGGCGGTGGTGGTCAGGAAGCAGCGATTGTTTTTCCTTAAGCGGATTGAGCGGCGAAACCACGAACCATAGCTCATCCAGGTCGCTGAATTCGTACATATAACCGGCAATCATCAGGTGACCGATATGCACTGGGTTGAAGGATCCGAATAATAAACCGTTTTTTTTCATTCAAAAGTACTTTTACAAATTCAGGTTCAGGAAATCTGCTACTAATTTCTCAGCCTCACTAAAAGCCTCATGCAGTGTGTTGTTCACAATTACAACATCGAAATTGTTTTCAAATGTCAACTCCCACTTCACTTTATTTAGCCTTTTCAGCAGATTCTCTTCACTTTCGGTACCCCGCGAACGCAGGCGTGCTTCGAGCACTTCGTAGGATGGCGGTTTAATAAAGATAGCTAAGGCCCTTTCCTTATACATCTTCTTGATATTCAAGCCTCCTACCACATCCACATCAAAAACAGGGAATTGCCCGGTGGAGGTTATACGATCGACTTCCGATACCTGCGTACCGTAAAAGCTATCAGGATAGACTTCCTGCCATTCGAGCAGTTTCCCCTGTCGGACCATATCCCGGAACAATTCGGATGACATAAAATAATATTCCCTTCCGTTTTCCTCGCCATCGCGCATTGTGCGGCTGGTGGCCGAAACCGAAAATCCAAGCTGGGGGAATTTCTTTAGTAAATGCTTTACAATGGTGGTTTTCCCCGCTCCCGATGGAGCAGAGATGACTATCATTTTTTGGTCAGCTGAATTCAAAATATTGCAGATTAATAATTAGGGAAGTACTGTTTATTTAGTGGGTGAATTGAAGAAGTCAGAAGTCAGAAGTCAGAAGCCGGAAGTCAGAAGTCAGAAGCCGGAAGTCCGAAGTCGGAAGTCCGAAGTCAGAAGCTACTCTCGCAACCTCTTTTATCCATGAAAGTGGCACTTTACTGGTTATACTTTTCTTCAAACCCCTTCACATTTGTAGGATAAAATATCAGGTTTACACTTTCTTCCGTCTTCAGAACTTCGGTCTTCCGGCATTTTTAAACCAATTTTATTCAATTAATGGTAAAACCAATACATTAAACACTGAACACAAAATGTAAAAGCATTGCAAGCCACCTTACTTATTCATTTTTAATTTAACGTTCAGTGTTTTTCATTACTTTTCGATTCCGGCTTGCCCAGGTCAAGTATAATTTGAATACCCGTAAAATTTACCCTAAATCCTGACCTCCAAACCCTAATCCCTTATAAAACATTACTGACTTGCTCTTTGATCTTTTCCAATTCATCTTTCATCTGAACCACGATCATCTGTATTTCAGCATCATACGCTTTCGATCCTAATGTATTAATTTCGCGGCCGATTTCCTGTGTAATAAATCCCAATTTGCGCCCGCTGGATTCGCCCGAACGAAGCGTATTTATAAAATAATCGCAGTGTTTGCGCAGGCGAAGTTTTTCCTCGGTAATATCCAGTTTTTCGAGATACCAGAATATCTCCTGCTCGAAACGGTTTTCGTCGAATTTATCAACCTTAGTGGTTTTTTCAAGAAATTCGTCCTGGTTTCGCTGAAAGCGATCCCGGAGGTTGCTGATACGCGCTCCTTCCAATGGCTCAGCTTTTAACAACAGGTCGAGAATAAGTTGAATTCGGTCAGTCATATCGTTACCTAGCAATTCCCCTTCGGCGGAGCGAAACGCATCTGTTAAAGCAAGAGCTTCATTTATAGCCGTTTTCACCATAATCCACTCGTTCTCATCGGGTACCTCGCGACCTGCTTTCAGTACTTCCGGTATTTTCAGAATGGTCGAAATCAGGTCATTTCCGGTAGTTTCGCCTAATTCGTTGGCTAATCGGGTGATTTCGGAGTGATATTTACGTGCCAGGGGAAGGTTAATGGCAAATTCGTTGGAATCGGAACCATTGTCCAGAGTGATCATGAAATCAATTTTCCCGCGTTCGAGTGCACGGTTTATCTCAGTACGTATTTCGGCTTCTTTATCGCGATACATCGAGGGTATCCGTAAATTTACATCCAGTGTCTTGCTATTGAGCGTTCGGATTTCAACATTTACTGTGCGTCCACCCGGAGCCACGGTTGTTTTGCCGAAGCCTGTCATTGATTTGATCATAATGCTGTATTAAGGTTGCAAATATACAATGTTTGGGTGTTGCAGTTGTTCTTTCCATGACACATCGGCTATATATTGAATTATTCCCGGTATGTATAAAAAAAAGTTTTATTTAGCGTGTTACTTTTTTATTAAATGGCAATAAATAACTGAGGAATTTCACAGAGTTTCCCAGCATCTGAGTGACCGCAGACAAGCAGGCTATCTTGAAAGATTTTTTCAGCACCGTACTATTTCCCCTGGTTCAGACCTTACTTTATGTATATAATTGTAAAAAAAATCGCAATTCCAGTTTCAAGTTTCAACGCCCAAAATAAGTATTTATGACAAAAGCTACCCATTCAAATTCCGATTACATATATGGAATGTTTTCGCAAAACACCGCGATAAAAGAGTTCCTGTCAATCGACACTGAGACTGACTATGTAAAAGAAAACATCTGCAGCAAAGGCTACCTGGTAGCTATGCGGGGCGCGAAGACGCTGTTTCTGGCCGAAAAAATATACAATGTCGGAGAAATCAGGCAAAGGTTAAATTTTACTGCCGGGAATACCGCAGAACTTGTATTTGAACTGATTGCCCGCGAAGGCGTGCAGGGTTGCCGCCGCCTGAACGGCAAGTATACAGTTATCCTGCTTGAACCCGAAAAAACCACCATTATCCGCGACCGGAACGGAGAAGGGCGGATGATATATTTCACCAAAGATTTTTTTACCGATTCGTACCAGGGATTGTTCCGGTTCAAAGGTTTCAAGGCTGAGCCTGATATGACCGGAATTTCGACTTTTCTTAAAATAGGATACATTCCAGCCCCGGTAACTTCATTGGCCGGTGTAATCAAAGTGCCTGCGGGTGAAATACTTTATGCAAGCAGGGATCAGTTCAGATTCGAGAAGCTATTTGGCTACGACGAAATCATACAAGCCGAACGGAAAGCTATCCCGCTGCAGGAAGCCATTGAAACCTACAGCGATCTGCTTAAAAAATCGCTTAACATGCGGATTGGGGATGTTGACACGGTAGGGGTTTTGTTAAGCGGAGGGTACGATTCGGGAGGAAATATTGCTATGACCCGCGATGTTTTCCCTGGCAAAATAAAAACATATTCCATCGGATTCAAGGATAACCCCGCCTCAGAACTGCCGTATGCGCGTATGATGGCCGAACAATATGGAGCCGATCACCATGAATATGTGATGGATGGCAGCGAAATTGAGTTTATGCCCGAGATTATTGATGCCCTGGGAGATCCTTTCTCCGAATCAGGTTTCATGCTAAACCATTCGGTTATGAAAATGGTGAGCGGCGAAGATTTGCCGGTAACTATTGGCGGCGATGGCAACGACCAATACTTTGGCGCCGGAATCAGGGAAACAGCCTTGCACTACAAAATGAAGAAATTCGGGATTGCCCCGTTTTCAAACCTTTTTGATAAAATGAGCAGCAACAGCTTTTTCGATAAGGACGACCTGGCATTCAGGGTACGATACCAAAACCAGAAAATCCTAAAGGTCATGGAACCCGAAACCTTCGGTTTTCCTGACTTTCAGTTAAAAAAGATGATTCCCCTCAGTACTATTGCACCCCATAGCTATTTAAGCGTTATACCCGGTAAATACAACAGCTACGAGGATCTTTTTCTGCAGCGAAACTATTACCTTCACCTGCAACATTCAGTTAATGAGGTAATCCTCTTCAAGGCATCACGCATGTCGGAGTATTTCGATGTTAACCTTACTTTTTCCTACACCGACCTCGACATTTACAATTTCCTGCAGCATATTCCAATAAACTTACGTGCAAAGGGCACTGTTGACGAGTGTGCAAAAGGCAAGGGTGTTGCAAAATTTTTACATAAGCAGTTGGTGAAACCTATGCTGCCCGATGCAGTTACCAATCGCCCCAAACAAGGTGGTTTTTCGCCTCTCGAAATATTTTTCAATTCTGCCGAACGCAGGAAAGCGATCTATAAATACATCCGGTATTCGGACTTTGCGGCCACACTCAACAAGAATAACTTCCTCGATGAATTTTTCGGACAATACGAAGCACTTGCAACCGGTAAATCCTACTGGTTTTGGTACAAGCAGGTAAAATCGAATCAATTGATAAACCTGCTCATAATAGCCCTCTGGTGGGATAGGGTTATAGGAAACCGCAAACTTCCACACCTTTCGGATTACCTTGTCTAACAACAACTTGCAAACAAATCAATTCTTGTCAGACCTATTGGCGGAAGGAAAAATAAAAATTTGGTTGCCTTTAAATCTGAACGGAAACATTACTACATTTACATTTAATTAATAATGATCACTTCAGAGTAAACTTTATACTAACTAAAATCTATTACAAATGAAAGTCGCAATTGTGGGCAGCGGGTATGTCGGTCTTGTAACCGGTACTTGTTTTGCTGAAGTAGGTATTGATGTTATGTGCGTTGACATCGACAAAAAAAAGATTGAAAACCTTAAAAATGGGATCATTCCGATCTATGAGCCAGGCCTGGAAGAAATGGTACACAGGAACACAAAAAGAGGTAAGTTGCAGTTTACCACCAGCATTGCCGAGGCCCTCGAAGATTGCGAAGTGCTTTTCAGTGCGGTTGGAACACCTCCGGGTGATGATGGCAGTGCCGATTTGCAATATGTATTAAGCGTTGCCCGCGATTGCGGAAAACACATGAAAGATTATGTGCTTGTGGTTACTAAAAGCACAGTGCCCGTAGGTACGGCACGCAAAGTGAAAGCGGCCATACAGGAAGAACTCGACAAGCGCGGGGTAAGCATCCCCTTCGATGTGGCTTCAAACCCTGAATTCCTGAAAGAAGGGGCTGCCATCAGCGACTTCCTGAAACCCGACCGTATTGTAGTTGGACTTGATTCGGAAAGAGCCGAAGACCTCATGAAGAGCCTGTACAAACCATTCACCCTGAACGGACATCCTGTGATTTTCATGGATATAGTTTCAGCCGAAATGACTAAATATGCTGCTAACTCTATGCTGGCAACAAAAATCAGTTTTATGAACGATATCGCTAACCTCTGCGAAATAGTCGGGGCCGATATCAATATGGTCCGTAAAGGAATCGGATCCGATTCGCGTATCGGCAACAAATTCATCTACCCGGGTATTGGGTATGGAGGTTCGTGTTTCCCAAAAGACGTGAAAGCACTGATACATACTGCCGAGGATTTCGGGTATGAATTAAAAGTACTTAAAGCTGTCGAAGCAGTGAACCAGGATCAGAAATCGGTGCTCTTTAACAAGGTGATGAAGTTTTACAAAGGTGATATCAAAGGCAAAACTATTGCTATCTGGGGCTTGTCGTTCAAACCGCAGACCGATGATATGCGCGAAGCACCGGCACTGGTAATTATTCAGAAACTATTGGATGCAGGAGCTAAAGTAAAAGCGTACGACCCGGTAGCAATGAAAGAAGCCAGCCATACACTAGGTGATACAATTGTTTATGCTGACGATCAGTACGATGCGCTTATCGATGCCGATTGCCTTTTACTGGTGACAGAATGGTCGGAATTCAAATTCCCGAATTTCAAGATCATGCGTAAGTTGCTGACCCAGCCGGTAGTTTTCGACGGTCGTAACATTTATGAGGCCGCTGACATGAAACGTAACGACTTCACCTATTTCTGCATAGGTATTGATACAACAAAATAATTCTAACACGGTATGTAAAACCTATCTGCTTCATTGAAGGCAGGTAGGTTTTGCTACATTTTAACACGAAACGATTATGTTAAAGAAAAAGGTTTTGGTTACCGGCGGTGCTGGGTTCGTGGGATCGCAACTCTGCGAGCGCCTGCTGAATGATGGCCACGAAGTAGTTTGCCTTGATAATTATTTTACCGGGCAGAAAGCAAATATTATTCATCTGATCGACAATCCATTTTTCGAATTGATCCGCCACGATGTAACCATGCCATTTTTTATCGAAGTGGATGAAATTTACAACCTGGCCTGCCCGGCTTCGCCCATCCACTACCAGTACAATGCCATAAAAACCATGAAAACTTCGGTGATGGGTGCTGTGAATATGCTTGGATTAGCAAAACGTACAAACGCAAAAATCCTTCAGGCTTCGACCAGCGAAGTGTATGGCGACCCACAGGTACATCCCCAGGTTGAAAGCTACTGGGGACATGTAAACCCCATCGGCGAACGTTCCTGCTACGACGAAGGAAAGCGTGCAGCCGAAACACTGTTTATTAACTATCACAAGCAGAATAATGTACGGATTAAAATCATCCGGATTTTCAACACCTACGGTCCGAATATGCACCCGCACGATGGCAGGGTAGTCTCCAATTTTATTATGCAAGCCCTTAAAAATGAAGATATAACTATTTATGGCGATGGACAGCAGACGCGCAGTTTTCAGTATGTTGACGACCTGCTCGAAGGGATGGTGCGTATGATGGGATCGCGCGAGGACTTTACCGGCCCTGTAAATATTGGCAACCCAAACGAATTTACCATACTTGAACTGGCCAATAAAGTAATTGAACTCACTAATGCCAAGTCAAAAATCATCAGGATGCCACTGCCATCTGACGATCCGATGCAACGCCAGCCAAATATTGACCTTGCCAAAAAAGAGTTAGACTGGTCGCCAAAAATCCAGCTTGAAGCCGGGTTATTAAAAACAATTGCCTACTTTGATAATTTGCTAAAAGTTAACCCGTCGCTATGAAAATACTGATAACCGGGTCGAACGGACAACTCGGAAACGAAATAAGGGAACTTGCCGGTGGGTATAAACACTACAAATTTCTGTACACCGATATAAATGAGCTGAACATTACCAATTCCGACAAAGTAAAAGATTTCTTTTTGCTCCATAATCCTGATGCAATTATCAATTGTGCTGCCTATACGGCTGTGGATAAGGCAGAAAACGAGGCAGAAACAGCTTATCTTGTCAATGCTTTGGCAGTCGAAAACCTTGCCAATGCAGCAGCTCAGTCAGGGGCATTTATAGTACAGATATCGACAGATTATGTTTACAGCGGCAAGAATTTCACCCCCTATGTTGAAACCGACACTCTTAACCCGGTATCGGTTTATGCTCAGAGTAAAACTGCCGGCGAGGAAGCAGTGAAAAGATCGGGTGCCAATTCGATAATCATCCGCACTTCCTGGCTTTATTCGGCTTTTGGCAATAATTTTATCAAAACCATGATGAAATACGGAGCCGAACGCGATGTACTCAACGTTGTTTTTGACCAGGTAGGCACTCCGACCTACGCCCGCGATCTGGCCAAATGCATTCTCGATATATTACCCCTGGCCATGGGCACCAAAAGCGAAGAAGTTTACCACTATTCCAACGAAGGGGTAGCCAGTTGGTACGATTTTGCCAAAGCAATTATCGAAATTTCGGGGATCGAATGCCTGATAAATCCCATTCCCACCAAAGAGTATCCCTTACCTGCCGAGAGACCGTTTTACAGTGTTCTGGATAAGTCGAAAATAAAAAAAGATTTCGCTATCCAGATTCCTTACTGGAGAGACAGCGTGAAATTGTGTATACAACGCTTAAAAGCGCCAAAACTTTAGAATAATTTGTAAGCGGTAAACTTACAATCGAGATCCAGTATTACAGCAAAACTCTGACCAACTGACTATTTAACTAGTCTCAAATACTTGCAAATGAAGGTAAAATGCCGTTTCATAACGGCATTTTTACATGCGGAAAAGCTGCGTGAACAATATTTACATTAAATTTGTTATTGAATGTCTGGTAGAAATTACAAATTAGATTACTTTTGAGAAACTGCCGAAAAATGGAGCTTTATTATAAGAAAAAGGTTCAAACAAGCAAAAAAACGATAACCCAAAATTTGAATAAAAATAAATGATTTATGATCGACTGGGAAAAATTCAACGAAATCTATCTGTATAACAGTGGGATCGCATGCGAAATAATTGATATATGGGTGGCCGATTATGATGATCGCCTGACAGAACTAACCAAAAATATAGCCGAAAGAGATTATAAGGGACTTGACGATACGGCGCATAGTTTTAAAGGAACGGTTGTCAATTTTTATGATCCTGAGACTGAAAAATATTCCTATTTGCTGGAGCAAATGGGCAAGAGAAAAATACCCGATGAAGGCATGGAAGAGACCTTTGACAAGCTCAAGATTGCCGCCGATAAGCTTTTAATAGAACTGAAAGAATACCGTAAAAATCATTCCTGATAAAATGTTACTTGCCATAATTTGGTTTTGAAATAAAATCCAGGCTGGCCGGATTTGGGGATTCGGCTTAAAAAGTCTTATTTTTCGAGAAATAAAAAACTGAGGTTGAGTTATAAAACACTCAACCTCAGTTTTTTCATCCTGTTAGTTTGTGAAGAAAATTACGCCTTTAGTAATCTGTCACTATTGTCCGACTTGGTAGCCTTAATCCTGCACCGGTTTCAGGTTTAATATTTTTTCGATCAGTTCCAACAGTACTTTTGGATCCACAGGTTTTTTAATGTATTCGGTAGCCCCCATGCTTAAGCCCTTGGCCACATATTCGGAACCGGTATGTCCCGAAAGGAATACAACAGGTATATCGATACTATGCGCCTTCATATATTCGAGCATTTGGTAGCCATCCAGGTTAGGCATCGAAATATCGGAAAGGATCAGATCGAATTTCTCTTTTGCAATCTGCATCAATGCGATAACGCCATCCGACGCAATATCAACATCATAGCCGTTTGCTTTTAATATACTGCCGATTATTTTCTGGTTAATAACCTCATCGTCAACTACCAGTATACGCACGCTGCTTCTATCCAGGCTTGGCCGCCCGAGTTTTAAATCAGAACGAACCAGATTTGTGAGTAATTCCTTCAACGAAAGTGTGGCATAGGTCGAAGATGTATCCGACATAGCGTAAGGAATCACCAATTCGTCATTGTTAATAATTGAACCACACGAATATACGACATTAGGAACATATCCCTCACGCTCCTCTTCGTTGGGAAGCACTAATGGCTCGTTTAACTGCCCTATTACTTTTGTCGGGTCATCCAGGTCAAGCAGTATGGCTCCGATTACATATTTACGCATAGGGCCAACACCGTGAGTGATCACTAACCAGCCAAACTCCGTTTCGATAGGCGAACCGCAATTACCCACCTGTATAAACTCCCACGGGAACTTCGGCATCTGGAGTTTCACGGCATCGTGCCACAAATTAATGGTGTCGGAAAACATTACATAATTGTTGATCCCGTCAAGACGCGACAACATAACATATTTACCGTTCACCTTCCGTGGAAACAAAGCCATGCCTTTGTTTTGGGCATTTTCGCCGTGTATCGGCATCACCTCGAACTCATAAAAACCACGGGTTGTGATCATCATTGGCATGATACTTACGCCATTGTATGCGGTATAAGTGGCATAATAGCGTTCCCTTCCGTCATCCTCGGTAAATTTTACGAAGCGCGCATCTTCGATACCGTTGCTTTCGGCAGCCGAAATCGGAAATATGACGCGGTCGGAGATGCTTGTGTCGAGTGAAAAAGAAATTTTATAATGCGAATCGCCAAGCCAGCTTATTATTTGCAGCATCTTTCGCTGCGACTCGTCGGGCTGCATTTCCCGCTTTGTTTCATCAATGGCCCTGTAAAGTTCGTTATAATCAAATTCCTGATTCAGTTTTTGTAAAACATGATTCAAAATGGCATTTTCGCCTGGTAATTCGCTTACGCCATATACTTCGCAGAGTTTCCGGTAGAAAATATCTTTCTTGTAGGTGAAATTATAAATATTCTCAGCTTCATCGATCAGCCGGCCGGTAGGGATCATTTCAAGGTTGTTGTCGGCATCGAGAATGCCGCCTCTGAATGCAATGGACGAAATATGTCCTTCGCCGGTGGCCCTGAAACTGATAACAACCCTTTTCTGCCCTTCCTGTAAACCGGACTGATCGGGATCTTCGACCATGGACGGATTGAAGAAAGCGGCAGATTCAATGGAATATTCGGAGGAAAAAAAAGCGCCTATAAGCAACTTTTTGTAAACCGAAAGCACTGACAGGTCCGGGACCTTGCCATTCATGATGTCGCGTGTGCGGTCGAAATGCTTTTGAAAAATACGAGAAATGTTACGGTGCCTTGCCGAAAAATCACGCAATACCTGGTTCAAACTTAAAGTGGCAGCTTCCTCGGGCATGTCAATAACCTTCTGAATGATGGATTGCACGCGAGAATCAGGACCAGGAAAAAAGAATCTTACTATTACCCTTTTAGGGTCGCTGTAAAAACGAATTGGTTTGCGGTTTATGGAAGTACTCATAAAGCAAAATTTTTGCTAAATATAGATAACTATTTTTATTTAGCCTACTGTTTTGAAAAAAATATCACCTAAGATCAGGCTTCATTAAATCGCCTAATATAGTTTCCTGAATTGGAATAATGATTCAGATAAAGGATTCTTTTAGCGGCAAATATCCAAAATAGTTGAGAGGATATTGTCGTTCTCAACGCTTATAACATATTGATTGTCTATCATTTATAAATTATTCTGTTTTTAGTTTACTTTTCAACAGGCGTGTCTTTTCTGTATCGCTCAGCCCTTCGCGATATTCGTACAACGGCTTTTCCCAGGCACCATACATGGGATTTGGAAGCACTATAAACTTTTGCCCAAACAATTTCCGGTTGTTTGTTACAGCCTCTTTCCCGTTGTAGCTGCTTCGGTTTTCAAACATTTCGGAGAAATCATTAAGATTATCGCCAATTAACAATATAATTTCGTGGTTTTCAGCCACTTTCGACCGGCGTCCTGCCTTGGAACTGGTATTTCCTGTGGTTGCCGATAAATCGGATTTCGTAAGCAAGTGATCTTCCGTGGCATAAGGAAAGCCTTCGTTTTGCAGGTTTTTAAGCGTTCCGGCACGTTCGCTGTCATCGCGGTTGGTGATGTAAAAAATATCCACCTGTTTGCTTTTTGCATAGTTTGCAAACTCGAGTGCACCGGGAAGAGCTTTCGCACTTGCTTTTGTTGTCCAGTTTTTCCATCCCGTCGCGAAATCGGCATTATTGATAATCTGGGTTTCGAACGGGCTATTGTCGAGCATAGTTTCATCAATATCAACAACAACGGCAAGTGCTTTGCCTGCCTGATTCCTGGCAACGGCTTCGTCCAATCGCTGACCGGCCATATTGAATCCCTGGTAGTAAAGTGCGGTCATCTCGGCTGAATTTTGGTACCAGGCTACCGCCATTACCAATTTATCCTGCGATGGCGGGGTTTCAACCGTGGCTTGCCTTGAAGAACGGCATGATCCGAATAAGGCAACCACAAGGACTGCGGAATAGATTTTTATTTTCATTGTTTTGTCATTAAACCATTTAAACTTAAAAAGGATAACCCTGGCAAAGATACTAAGACGCTAAGAACACAGATTAACGCAGAGTTAACACAGAGTTAAACAAATAAAATGCCGCCATTGTTTCCTCCGGGTATGATTTAAGAGCTTACTTATTTGCTATTTGCTGCCCTGTATTTTCAATCCTTTTTAATCCTATTCTGCAAACTGGATAAATTTCCTTATTGATTAAGTCCCAAATTCCAAGTGTAATAGTTGTTGAGTTGTTCTTGAGATTCGGGACTTGGAACTTGGGTCTTGGAGCTTGGGTCTTGGAGCTTGGGACTTGGGACTTGCTTGAAATTATCCCGCCTGAAATAGCTTGTTCAGGACGGGCATTCATCTTAGCCCACGATTTGTTTGGCCTTTTCCCAGTATACATCCATTTCGGCCAGGGTCATATCGTGGAGTTTTTTGCCATCGGCATTTACAGCGCTTTCGAGGTGTTTGAAACGGCTGATAAACTTGCGGTTTGTACGTTCGAGAGCCGTCTCCGGGTTTACATCAATGAAACGGGCATAATTTACCAGGGCAAACATCAGGTCGCCAAACTCGAGTTCCGTTTTTAGTTTATCGGCACCATTCTGCAATTCATGTTTTAGTTCAGCAATCTCCTCCTCCACTTTCTCCCAAACCTGGGTTGCATTATCCCAGTCGAAGCCAATACCTCGCACTTTATCCTGTATGCGGTATGCTTTGATCATTGCCGGCAGCGACATAGGCACCCCTTCGAGGACCGAATCGCGACCTTCGGTAAGCTTTATCTTTTCCCAGTTATCTTTCACATCAGTAGCACTATTAACTTTCACATCACCGTAAATGTGCGGATGGCGGTTAATGAGTTTTTCATTTATTCCCTTAAGCACATCAGCAATGCCGAAAGACCCGGCTTCTTCGCCCAGCTTCGAATAAAAAACCAGATGCAGCATCAGGTCGCCAAGTTCCTTGCGAATTTCGGTGAGGTCCTTTTTGAGGATGGCATCCGAAAGTTCATAGGTTTCTTCGATGGTAAGATGCCTGAGCGAGTCGAAAGTTTGTTCTTTATCCCAGGGGCACTGCGCCCTCAAAGTATCCATGATGGCCAATAGTCGCTCAAATTCTGTCAGTCGCTGATCCATTTAATTTTTTTTGTAAAAGTAAACAATGCCTGAAGT
>CAIXAQ010000864.1 GCA_903917425.1 uncultured Bacteroidales bacterium | reverse complement strand
GGAGCTGCGATTTCGTCGCGGGTAAGCAGCATGGTGGCAATACTTAAATCGTGGTTGGTAGTGTTTATTGCTTCAATAATCTTCGCATTTGTTCCATCAGATGGGCTGAAGTAACTTTCAACCCTTTTACCGTTGATCATAAATTCGTGAGGAGTGTTATTCTTTTTGGCAGAACCAAAACGGGCTTTCGTTGCATCAGGATTAACTCCATAAGAACCCCACATTTCTTCAAATTCAATTTTATAACTGCGGGCAAGGCTCTGATCCTGGATTATAACCACATTATTGGCATCTACGTTTATTTGCTGGGTGGTAAGGTTGGTTGAACCTGTCCATAAAAGCGGGTCATTAGCGTTCGCCGATTCGGCATCGAAAACAAAGAATTTGTTATGCATGATACCAACCCTGGCAGGATTTGCAGGGCCAATAAGAATATGAACCAAAGAACCCGCCAGTTCATCAACTCCCAGGTTTGCAGTAGTACCACAACCTATAACTCTTACTACAACACCCCTGTTGGCGGCAGCTTTCAGCGCATTGCTGATATTGCTTATACCCGAATTGTTGAAATTATAAATAGCCATATCAATAGTGTATTTGGCACGATTGATATAATTAATCAAGGTATCGTCAATGGATTGGTTCAAATAGATCGCATTCACCCCTGTAGAAAAAGAAATATCAACGGGTGTATTAAAATAGACCTTAATATTTCCTGATGAGTTGGAAATGGTTGCAAAAGGCAATACTCCTGAATAGGCAGTATCAGTCCCATTAACCGAAAACGCCTTTACCCAGATAACCTGACCGGCCGAAAGACCTGTCAATGCAATGCTATGCGTGGTGTCGCCACCTGTGCCACTGGCAACGTTTGTTTTAACCGTTTCAGTTGATAAACCGTAATACATCTGGGTAGTACCTGTAATGTTGGTCTTCCATGTAAAATTTAGCTGGGTTTGAGTAAAGCTTGTATTGTTGAGCGTACTCGTGAGATAAATTGGATTGTTACGCTGAATATCGACGATTGTACGAGGAAGTAATTGGTATCCGGCTGTTGGACTGGCATAGTCAAACTGCGACAAAAGTCCCGTTATATTTACAAGACCGGCTGGGATTGGTTGCCCGATTATATCTGTCTGGCTGTTTTTAACATAGATGAATCCGCTTTCACCATTTGCACTCGTGAACTGGAATTTTTTTTGCGAAAAAATGCCACCGGCGTCAACAAAGGTAACATTGTTTAGTTTAACCAGCCTGGCCTCATAGGTCTCCATAAGCTGCACCGGCGTTAAAATGATGGGTTCTGGTACCGGATTTCCTGTGGACCTTACAACCACACTTGTTAAAGGGTCCATCTCAAGAAGCTGGTTGTAGTTTTTAAGCGTACCGGTAATGGTGACTGAATCGCCTTTGTTTACGGTGTTTAACAACGCTCCATAAGCTGCGATGCCGGCAGTGTTATCCTGAAAGTAACGGATTGGGCCGTATTCACCTCCATGGGTAACAATACCCTTGACAGTTACAACGCTACCGATGGCCATTCCACGGGCTTCTAAAATGGTATTTTGCGCATTTGTCAGGGTTGTAATCCCCAGAAGAACAAGTGCAAGAGTAAAGATTTTTTTCATGGATGAGAATTATTTAGATTTATAGATTTTACTGCTTACAGGCTTTATGGGTTTCATTCCCTGAAAAACAGATTCGTATCAAAAACGAAGATCTGTGTCTGCTTCCCAGGCTTTGATACAGGATAAATTCCGAGTATCAAAAACAGGGCTACAAACTTACAAGTAATTTTTAAGTATTTGGTTAAAAGTATTTAATTATATAGGTGGTGATGAAAATGATAATTTGCCAGGAGTATGCTACTGATATTGATGAGAATAACCCGAATGTCGTTTTGTATTCAATAAATTTCCAGGCACGAATGGATTGAAAAATAATATTCTCCAATTTAGTTCCTGAGCTCGATTCTTAACAGTTCTTAAAAAAACCAATCCGTTCCATATTTTTTTTTAATTTCGTCCGGTCAAAAAAACGTATTCTGTGTCCGATAGCCTGGTAATAATTCCCACTTATAACGAGAAGGAAAACATCGAGAAGATGATCCGCAAGGTTTTCTCGTTGTCAAAAGATTTTCATCTCCTTATTGTTGAAGATAATTCGCCCGATGGTACCGGTGCCATTATAAAAAGACTGGTACCCGAATTCGAAGGCAAACTTTTTATCCTGGAGCGTAAAGGCAAACTTGGACTTGGTACGGCTTATATTGAAGGTTTTAAATGGGCTTTGTTGCATGGGTATGAGTATATTTTCGAGATGGATTGCGATTTCTCGCATAACCCCGACGACCTTGTGAAACTATACAAAGCCTGTGCCGTTGATGGAGCTGATGTTGCGATAGGATCACGTTACATTAAAGGCGTCAACGTGGTCAACTGGCCTATGGGGCGGGTGCTGATGTCGTACGGTGCATCCATGTACGTGCGTTTAATATTGGGAATGCCAATAGCTGATACTACTGCCGGGTTTAAATGTTACAAGGCAAAAGTACTCAGCACCATAAACCTCGATGCGGTCAAATTTATGGGTTATGCTTTCCAGATTGAAATGAAATATACCGCCTGGCGATTGCTATTTAAAATTACGGAAGTACCCATTATTTTCACTGACCGGACCGAAGGAACTTCGAAAATGAGTTCCAAAATATTTAAAGAAGCCTTCCTGGGTGTAATGAGCCTAAGGTTTAAAAGCATAAAACCTCTTCTCGGTTAAATCCCTTATACTCTAGCCTGATGCCTTTGCGCTCATGTCTGATGGCATTGCGCATGTGTAAGATACTATTGCGCTTGTTTAGGATGCCATTTTCAAATTCCCAAATTTTCACGTTATCACATTATCTTTTGGCAGTAAAAAAAGAGGTTAACTCAAAACGAATTGAGTTAACCTCTTTTTATTTTAACTTATCTGGTTGTGAATTAACCTGTTTTTTTGTCCGAAATGTATTTGAATTTTGGCGGAGTAGTACCTGAAGCAGGAGCAATACATTGGAAGACATACTCATGGTATTCGTTTCCGCCACCGGTTCCGCCTACATAATAAACGTAGGTTGTGAGTTTGTAATATACATCAATTCCGCTCACCTGTGGCACAGCATTGGGATAACGAAGTTGCGCGAATATTTGCATACCTCCTTTTAATCGGCTCCACATTAAAGCAACCTTCGCATCGGTTGTTGTAAGTGCGTTCAGCTGAGGATCGATAGTAGCAGGCTGTACGTAAGTGCCAGTAAAATAAGGATTTCGGTAGCTCAAACGGAAACTTACATTGGAATACCGGCTGGCAAATCCCCAGTAATATTCTTCATTTTTGTAGTAAGGATGTGCAAATATCTTAATTGAATCAGTTGCCAATACGTAATCAACCATGATCTGGTAATCATTTTTTACCATGGTCATCTTCACGGTAGGATCATACAACCATTCGGTACCCACGAAATTGAACTGCTCGGCATCTGCCTTCCAGGTTAGCCCGTCAAATCTCAATATCCGGTATTGTCTTTTGGTTGTTTTTTTTGAATCATAATACATGTATACGACCATCTTAACATCGCCAGCCACAGCATACGGGCATTTAAGTTTCAGAAAGCCATCCAAATATCTCAATACAGGCATTACGGTCGACATATTGTTGTATTGGCCTGGTTGGTTGGCTGCATTTCCCATAAGGAAATAATCATCCGTTGTAAGAGTAAATTTGCTTGCGGCAGGGATTGATAGCGTGTCGCCCTTGTCAACAATGTTACAGGTTACATTCATTGTTGATCCTTTATCGGCATACAAGTAGTTCACATTCAATAGATAAGGAACATAACTTTTTGCCTGCAATTTCGAATTGAAGAATTTATTGGCTCCTACATAGACTGCACTCACATAAGCTGAATCGGCTTTAATACGGGCGATATCTGCCTTAATAACAATCGAATCTGCGGATGTTGCAGTTTTCAACTGGTTATTCAGCATAGTGATAGAGTCATTGGCAGCTTTATTAACCGCAGTTGCTATGGCGGCATAGTCAGCGTCAACCAGAGTATAGGTATAGGCTGCCATATTAGTTATAGCTGTCT
>CAIXAQ010000863.1 GCA_903917425.1 uncultured Bacteroidales bacterium | reverse complement strand
CTGATCCTCCACCTGTTCCATCGCTGTTTCTACGGATTGAAATAGAGAGGCTATTTGTTTTTGCTCTCCGAGTGGTGGAAGTGGTATTACCAAATCTTTTATTCTCTCGAAAGTAATGTTAAAAATATTAGTTGTACCTTGTGTTCTACCGGCGATAAAATCTTTTGAATTATTACTTAGTAAGTATGAAAATAGATAGTATGGATGTATTGTTTCCTTAGGTCTTAATATAGCCATAAATCCCCCTGCGTACTTATCAGTGTCTTCGCATGAAAAACCAACTTTTCCCGTTTGTTCCTTGCTATTAGCTACAGAGATTAAAATGTCATTATTTACTAATCTCTGAGTTTCTTTGACTTTAACACTTTTAGAAACATATTTTAAATTGTGAAGGCTAACTTTACTGTTTTCAAAATCAACATTATGAGACCGTAGAATTGAATACCCACCTGAATCAACTTCATCTTTTGTTGAAAAAACTACACCTCTCACAAAAGAACAAGCTTCGTCGAGTGTTAGTGATCCCCATTTATCTTTTTGTAAATTCATTATTCAATGCCAATTTTATCGAGTTGATTATAAAGATTTAGCAATGAATTGTCAATCAATTGTTGCTTGGATTTTATGTCAGAGATCAATTCATCAATTTTATGTTCATTTAAAATATTATTTTGCTTAAAGTAAAGTTGAATGTTTAGATTAGCATTGTTTTCAAGAGTTAATTTATTGCTAACTATTTTTGCAAATCCTTTAATGTCTTTATAGTTCCAATATGCTTTAGATATTTTATCAATATGTTTTGGCTCAAGCCAAGCATATGTTCGATCAATTCTAAGTTCATCCTTGGCATCAATAAACAGGATTTTACCTTTCCGTTCTTCCGGTTTCTTCATCCGGCATACCAACAAACAGCTTTCCATACTACTGTTGTAGAACAGGTTTTTACCCAAGCCAATAACAGCATCCACATAATCTTCTTCAATCATTCGTTTGCGTATTCCACTTTCGGAATCACGGAATAAAACACCGTGAGGCCAAAGTACCACCGAGCGACCAGTTTCCGGATTCAGACTTTTCATAATATGCTGCTGAAAAGCATAGTCGGCACAACCTTGAGGCGGAGTTCCCCAGATATTGCGCCCGAACGGGTCGTTCATCCATTTTTGCTGGCTCCATTTCTTTACAGAATATGGCGGATTCGCCATTACAACATCGAACTTTTTGAGTTCGTCATTTTCTAAAATCTGCGGGCTGTCCAAAGTATCGCCCTGTACAATCAGGAACTCATCCACATTGTGCATAAACATGTTTATACGGGCAATGGCCGAGGTAATGAGGTTTAACTCCTGTCCGTAAAGTTTTAATGTACGGTATTCTTTCCCCTGTGCTTTAAGGTGTAGGGCTGAACTTAAAAGGATACCACCGCTGCCGCAGGTAGGGTCGTAAATACTTTCGGTGCTTTGCGGGTCGGTGATTTGAGTCATCAGTTTTACCACCGTGCGGTTGGTGTAAAACTCGGCTGCTGTATGTCCGCTATCGTCGGCAAATTTCTTTATCAGGTATTCGTAACCTTCGCCCATTATATCGTGAGGCACATTGGCAACGCTTAGATTCATCTGGTTGAAATGCTCAATCAGATCAAGCATTTTCTCGTCACTCATGCGACGTTTGTTGGTCCATTGAGCATCGCCAAATACATCGTGCAACATTTCGAAGTTGGCTTTTTCGATACCATTTAAAGCCATCTGTAAAGAAGCACCTACATCGATAGTTTTTTTACGGATATCGTCCCAATGGCAACCTGCCGGTATTTGAAACCTATGGTTTTCGGCAAATTCGGCATAACTGAG
>CAIXAQ010000862.1 GCA_903917425.1 uncultured Bacteroidales bacterium | reverse complement strand
GTCGACTGAATACTCCATAGTATGTGGTTCGTCGGTAATATGTACATGCAAAAGCCAATAAGTATCAGCTCGTTTGGGTTTTTTATTACAGATGGAATACAGGATTTTTGTCTCTATATCTGTGGAGTAGTCGGCATGAGTTATATACACCAGGTTGGTGGCGTATTTCTGAATGGTCGTATCCTTACTTATATCTTTTATGGTTTGTACATAATCTTCAATTTTTACAAAGCGGGTGAACTGATTTTTGATCCTTCTGCCTCTTTGCCAGGCATACATGATAAAGGCAATAAGGCCTGCAAGCATTATCGTGAACCATCCTCCGTGGATGAATTTAGCCAGGTTGGCGGCAAGGAATGATCCTTCGATAGCAAAATAAACCGTGAGAAATAGGATGATTATCCATGATTGCCTCTTTATTTTCTTTAGGTAGAAAACCATCAGCAATGTGGTCGAAAGCATAGTGATTGTTATTGCCAATCCATAGGCAGCTTCCATATTTGAGGATGTCTGAAACATAAGGATCACCGCCACACATGCGGCAAACAGAAACCAGTTTATCGACGAAATATACATCTGCCCTTTCCGGGTTGTTGGATAACTCACTCGTACCTTTGGCCAGAAGTTAAGTTGAATAGCCTCACTGATGATGGTATAAGAACCGCTTATTAATGCCTGGCTTGCTATTACAGCAGCCGCTGTTGCAATCATTACTCCCAGTGGCAGAAACCAAAGCGGCATGATTGCAAAAAACGGATTCGGTAACGAAATCCCCTCCTTATGTTCCATAAGTATCCAGGCACCCTGGCCCAGGTAATTCAGGATGAGGCTTATTTTTACAAAAATCCAGCTTATCCTGATGTTACCAATCCCGCAATGTCCAAGGTCGGAGTACAAGGCTTCCGCTCCTGTTGTACACAGGAAAACAGCCCCAAGCAGTAAAAATCCATGCGGATAGTGATAAAGCAAATGAATACCATAATAGGGATTGAATGACTTTAGTACAACAGGAAGCTGCAAAAGTTGCGTAAAACCCAGGATGGCAAGCATCCCGAACCATATGATCATCATGGGGCCGAATGACTTTCCGATTGCTGAAGTGCCAAACTGCTGTATCAGGAACAAACCCGTTACAATAGCCAAGGCTATGGGTAATATCTGCAAATTGGGAAACTGTAACTTTAAACCTTCAACTGCCGAAACTATTGTAATTGAAGGGGTTATAATTCCATCAGCTAATAGTGCACTTCCGCCGATAATTGCTACCGCAAATAGCCATTTCTTCCGCTTCCGCACAAGAGCATATAAAGCCATAATCCCGCCTTCACCCCTGTTATCTGCACGTAATGTGATCAAAACGTACTTAATGGTAGTTTGCAGTGTGAGTGTCCATATTATACACGAGATTGCTCCAAGTATAAAATCAGTCTCAATTGTGCCCTGTGAACCGGCTAAAATGGCTTTCATTACATAAAGTGGCGAGGTTCCGATATCACCAAAAACAATTCCCATGGTAATGATGATGCCCGCCATGGATAGGGCATTATGCGGAGAGGGTAAGTTCTTTTTCATCAAAAGGAATGTGGGAAATTAATTGCAATTAACTGTATGACAAAATGATGTGTCTGAAGGATAATTGAATACCAGGATCAGGTACAGTTAATAATATGAGGAAAACTTATTTTATTCATTTGTTTCAGGCCGGAATGAGATATGCAGCTATCTGAGAAGAGAATCTGTTGTGATAAAGCAACAGGTGGATGTGAAACTGCACTTATTTCTTTATCAACACCGTCCGAGGTTTGAAGCAGAACTCCTTTGAACATATTGTACTATTTTTCGGTGCAAAGGTATGCTTATTCTGAAGGCAAATTTTAAGCGTTACACTTAATATAGTAAGACGGATTCATCCCTTGGTTGTTTGGAATAATAAAGCTAAAATTTTCAAACTAAAAATTGTAAGTTTGCATAAACGCTTCAAACCAATAATTTTTAATACAGACCGTGGCTACTAAAGATCACATAGAAATACTGCGCAGCCTCTTTGCCCTGTGGGTTCCGGAACAGGGAATTGATATTGTTCCCTTGCCACAGGCGGGATCCGATAGGCTATACTACAGGCTTACAGGTCAGCATAGCCATGCAATAGGTGTATTTAGCCCTGATAAAAAAGAAACGGCAGCTTTTATTGCATTTACTGATCATTTCAGGAAAATGGGATTGAATGTACCGGAAATTTATGCTACGGATGTCGAAAACGACTGTTTGCTGATTTCTGATTTGGGAAATCTGTCCTTATTGGATCATTTGGAAAAAACTAAAAAAGAAGGATCACCATCAAAGGAAACCTGCGAATATTATAAGATGGTGGTAGGCCAATTGCCTCGATTACAGGTAGATGCATGCAAAGATTTGGATTTTTCGGTTTGTTACCCGTCAGGTGAATTTGATGAACGATCCATGCGGTGGGATCTTAATTATTTTAAGTACTATTTCCTTAAGCTTCTGAAAATTCCATTTAATGAATCTGATCTGGAAGATGATTTTGATAAGCTGATAGCATTACTCCTTCAAAGTGGAAATCAGTTTTTTATGTATCGCGATTTCCAGGCCCGCAATATTATGATCCATGAAGGTGAACCCTGGTTTATTGATTACCAGGGTGGTCGCCGCGGTCCGTTACAATACGATCTTGCCTCCTTGCTATTCCAGGTAAAGGCTTCGCTGCCTTATTCTTTCAGGGAAGAGATGCTTTACTGGTATCTCGAAAACCTGAAAAAATTTATAATTATCGACGAAAAGAAGTTTGTTGACGATTATTATGGGTTTGTGCTCATCAGGTTGTTACAGGTAATGGGAGCGTATGGTTTCAGAGGCTATTTTGAGCGGAGATCCCATTTTTTGCAGAGTATTCCTTTCGCGGTCGAAAACCTGCGCTGGCTCCTGGCAAATGTGAAATTCAGAATTGAAATGCCGGAATTGATGAAAGCATTGAATGGGATTGCCAAACAAGAAATAGCAATTCCTGAAACTTACGAAGAAGGTGTTCTGACGGTTGCTGTAAATAGTTTTTCGTTTAAAAACGGGTCGCCGCCCGACTATTCAGGAAATGGTGGCGGGTTTATTTTCGATTGCCGGGCATTACCTAATCCAGGCCGCTACGATCATTATAAAAAATTTACCGGCCTTGATGAACCTGTGATCCAATATCTCGACAGGGAACCGGCAGTGGCTAAGTTTTTGCAGAATGTATTTAAAATTGTCGATCAGAGCATTCATGAATACCGGAAACGGGGATTCAGTAATTTGCAGGTAAACTTCGGATGTACCGGGGGGCAGCATCGTTCCGTTTTTTGTGCCTCACGGCTGGCAGCTCATATCGATGAAAATCATTCAGTCAAAGTGATTGTTTTACACAACGAAATGAAGAGCTTCACTTTCAGGTAGACGATTTTCTCCTATTTTATTAAGCTCAGGATAAATCTGATTATTGTAACCTGCTGATTGATTTAAATTTAACTTGAAAATACTTAGCAATACGAATTGTACCCAATGCCTAACCTTGACAAGCCAGAACCTAAAAGCAATAAAAAACACTTAACATTAAATTTAAAATGATAAAATAGGGGACTTGTTTTACTTTTTCATTTTGTGTTCTGTGTTTTATGTTTTTAATTCCGTACTGAAATAGTATGCCAGAAAAAACATCAAGTTAATGGATTATCTGCTAAAAAAATCTTTCATGAATCAGCCCTACCCAAAGGCAGGCAGTGCCGGGTGCAGTCAGAGAATTCATTCAGCAAAACAAAGTTTATACCCTCAACAAATTAATATTATTTTGGAAACATTTGATATTGAGCTTTATAAAACAAAAACAGAAATGATCCGCCAAACGGTGGAACAGGTTATAAAGGATTTCACCATGTTCGGGATGGATGTGGAGTTTACAGGTCATACCGACATGGCATACCCTGAAATGTTCAGACAACTTTCATCCCACGTTTCGCATCTTCTCGAAATCGACCCGCACCGGCTTTCGGCCTTGCTTTACCAGGTGGATCTGGGCGAGAATAAGATCATGGAGGCCAGTTCATTACACCCCGAATGGACTTTGCCCGAAGTAATCGCAGAACTGGTCATACACAGGGAATTAAAGAAAGTATTGACCCGGAATTATTATAAAAACAATCCTGATAAATTATGAAGGCTATGATTTTTGCCGCCGGTATTGGTAGCAGGCTCAAGCCTTACACCCAAACCATGCCTAAAGCCCTGGTTCCGGTGGCCGGCATTCCTATGATCGAGATACTGATCAGGCATTTGCAACTGAATGGGATT
>CAIXAQ010000861.1 GCA_903917425.1 uncultured Bacteroidales bacterium | reverse complement strand
GGTTCAAGGTTGGTATGAATTTAAACTATTTTGAACCTTGAACTATTTTGAACTTTGAACTATTTTGAACTTTGAACTCTTTTGGACTTTTGTTATTTTTCAACCCTGAAAGTATTTTCGTGAGCATATTCCTTGCCATCCATTTTCCAATAAAACTTGGCAACATATTTACCTTTGATAAATTTCCCGGCCGGAACCCTCTGTATCATTGTCGTATCGAACTTGATACTATCATGGAAATCCGCATTTTCGTCCGACGGCCTAAAAAAAACAACTTCGCCTTTAACATCTCTACCCTTAAGTTCAGGAGGATAAGTTATCACCATTCCCTGCGGGTCTTCACTTATGATGATCTGGCTGGATAAAGCATTTGCCTTGGCAAAACGGTCAATCTGTTTCTGGTATTCAAGACCTTGAGGATAGTATTCTTCGGATACAAGGTCATTTCTTTCCTGGAAGCTTTTGTAAATAACAAATGCATTTGCAAGCAGAAACAATGCAATAAATATAGTTATACCGGTTCCCCAGTTAAATTTAGTTTTCATTTTCTTTCTGTGTTTTTTGTTCTTCCAAAAGTAATAAAACTGTTTTAGCGATATGCATCTTATTCACAAATCCAACTACTCTCCTATTTTCATGTTTTCCCAGTTTCCATCATCGACCCTCACCATGATCCCGTTCGCTTTTTTTATGCGCGTTATCTAAACCATTTGGACCAACAAAAGTAGATTCTATTTCATCCATTTCCTTTCCTGCACTCAACACTTTAAATTCCACCTCGGTGTTCGATGATTTCAGGTCTGATTTTTTTATCAAAACAAGGAATTGCGCTTCGCCAACTTCACCCTTTTTGACTACCAACGGACCTCCTATAATCTGTATTACACCATCGGGTTTGTCCAACTCCAGGTCTACCTGCATTGTATTCCTTGTTTTGTTGATCACCTGAATCATGTATATATTGCTGTAATGCAACGAATCATATTCCTGGAACATGGTTCCTTTCTGACGGAGAATGGTGGATTCTATATCCGTCCGGATTGAAAACAGGAATGTTATCAATATCAATAGCCCGGAAAGAACCACTGAGTAGAACAGTATCCGTACGTTAAATTTCAACTTTGTTTTATCTGCAATACTTCGTTCGGACGCGTACCTTATCAGACCTTTAGGCTTGTGTACACGTTCCATAACCGTATCGCAGGCATCAATACATGCAGTGCAATTAATGCATTCTAATTGAGTGCCGTTACGGATATCAATGCCTGTCGGACAAACTGCCTGGCAGCTACCGCACTCAACGCAATCGCCCTTACCGTTGGATTCCCGGTTTTCGAGCGGGTTGTATTTTCCCCGGGGTTCACCCCGCTTGTAATCGTAGCTGATAACTATTGAGTTACGATCAAGTAAAACACCTTGCAGGCGCCCATAGGGGCAAATAATGATGCAGACCTGTTCGCGAAGTTTAGCGAATACAAAATAATGAACTGCGCTGAAAAGTAAAATCCCGATAAAACCAGTCCAGTGAGTGGATGGTCCGTCGGAAATAATTTCAATAACGTAGTCAATCCCTGTTATGTATGCTAAAAAGAAATGAGCAGAAACAAACGAAATGAGATAAAAAATACTGTGCTTCAATCCTTTGCGCCAAATTTTATTAAAATCGAGTGCCGATTGATCCAACTTGCGTTGCTGCGAATTGTTACCTTCTATCCAGTATTCGATTGGCCGGTACAGGAATTCCATAAAAACAGTCTGCGGACAAATCCATCCACAGAAAATACGTCCGAATATTACCGTGAAAAGCACTACAAATACAATGAATGCTATCATCGACAGCACAAAAAGATGAAAATCCTGGGGATAAAACATGACCCCGAAGATGATGAATTTCCTCTCCAAAACGTTAAACAGCAATAGCGGATCACCGTGAACCTTAATAAAAGGAATCGCAAACAGAACCGCCAACAGGACGAAGGACGTTATTTTACGGTAGTTGTAAAGTTTCCCCTTTGGTTTTTTGGAATATACCCATACCCTGCTGCCATCTTCACCAATTGTTGATTGCTTATCGCGAAAATCATCGAATTCTTCAAACTCTTCCATTTAACTCAATTTTCATGCAAAATTAACAAAGGCTGTGGAGCAAAATAACTCCACAGCCTTAAATTTAGATTATTTTAGTGTCATAATCGGATAGCAATAAAGCTGATGGTAAGCAAGTTTTTTATTGAGTTTATCCTATTTTATCGTACTTCACTCCCTGGGGAGCTTTTGGATTTGGAGGATTCGTACCTTGTAAGCTAAGTATAAAACTCAACACTTGTTGAATCTGTATCGGGCTTAGCTGATCTTTATACGGAATCATTCCTTTCGCTATAACACCTGTAATTACTACATTATAGAGGTTTTTAATCGAAATTGTATTTGTGATGGAATCGCCATGAATCCAGTACTGGTCGGTGAAATTAGGTCCAACCAATCCCTGGCCTTGCGGACCGTGGCATGCAAAACAAATTTTCTTGTATGTTGCCTCTCCTGCCGCCAGATCAGAGGCAGCCGTTAATGGAACCATGGTCGCAAGGTCGATAGTAGGTTCAGGATTTGCCATTTTAAGTGCAGCTATCGCCGTCGAATCGTTTGCATACTCCTTTTCCTGGAGCGGCCACCATCCGGTAACGTGGTATCCAACCATATAAACGACCGCGAAAATTATGGTTGCATAAAACAAATAGACCCACCAACGTGGCAACTTGTTGTCCAGTTCCCTGATGCCGTCGTATTCGTGGCCTCCCAGGTACCGATCTTTGGTCAGTTCGTCTATTTCGGGTTCTCCCTGATGCATTTTGTTTTCATCTGTATTGCTCATATTTCTTTATTTTGAAAGTTTAACTTACACCTCACGGGATTTATATTTTTCATCGTTTTCGAAGGGCAATGCCCCACATTCCTGTTCTTTGCTTTTTTTCATGGTCATGGTATGAACCGCAATGAGTCCAAAAAAGACAATAAAGAGTGCAAGTGCTACGATCGGAAACCAGTAGATTCCTTCGATAGTGTCGAAAATCCGTGAAACTATTCCCATAATGCGTT
>CAIXAQ010000860.1 GCA_903917425.1 uncultured Bacteroidales bacterium | reverse complement strand
TATGGTAAAATAAGCTACTATGCAACGGATGGAACGCGCGATGCAAGTGGCGAGAACAAGGAAATTGTTGTTGGAGGGTCAGATGAATCCGGTCTCAGTGAAAATACCGGCCCCAAAATCAGTTTGTACATGAACAGCCTGAGTTTTCACGATGGAGGAATAACCGATCAGAATCCGCGTTTGCTTGCTGTTGTGAGCGACGAAAACGGAATTAATACCATTGGCAATGGTATAGGACACGATATCACGGCTGTGCTCGATGGTAATACCGCTGTACCTTATATATTGAACGATTTTTACGAATCGGATATTAATACTTACAAAAGCGGATACATCATGTTTCCATTCTCGATGCTTTCGCCGGGCGAGCATTCCCTTACCGTTAAGGTTTGGGACGTATTCAATAATTCATCCGAATCCGAGATCCATTTCCTGGTACAATCTTCCGGTGAATTTATAGTTTCAAATGCCTATAATTATCCAAATCCTTTCCGGGAGTATACTGACATTGTGTTTGAGCACAACCAGCAGGATGTGGATTTTACAATACATGCCGAAATATATTCTTTGTCGGGACAATTGGTGAGGGTAATTGAACAAACTTCGGCACAAAGCGGTTCTGTAAGCACTCCGGTGCGCTGGGATGGCAGGAATGGACAGGGTAGTGCAGTTCCCCCGGGAATGTACGTTTACAACCTGAATGTTAATACCTCAAACGGTTTATACTCGCAGATTTCAGGTAAGTTGATACTCCATAAATAATAGATTCATCGAACTCAATATATATGCAAAAACTTCAGAAATTATTTTCCACATTCCTGCTGCTGGTTTTGGCAGTTACAGCCGTGTCTGGACAAGGAATTCAGAAAAGGGTAGTGCTCGACTGGCAGGGGGTGAAAACCATACAAGGCATCGATTATGCTAGCATAAAAGCCTTGTATGCCAAAGGTTTGAGTAACAATTCCGCCAAAAATTACACACCCGAATACTTTGAGAAATTCGCTCTGCCAGTCAATATTGGCAGTTGTGATATCCTGGTTACTCATACAGAATGGGAACCTGTGAGTGAAAATCAGCTTGACTCACTCAGCTTTCCGCTTTTACCCGACGAAAGTTTGTCGCCGGTAGTAGTTATGGGTACCGAAAGAGGAGTTCAGATGGCCATGTTAACCTTGGTTCCCGTGGTAGTGAATCCTGATGGCGGAATCATGCGCCTGAAGTCCTTTACTATCGATGTTGTTTATATTCCGGCAGCGCAACAGCCATCAAACTTTAAATCAGCCGGTTACGCCCCACATTCAGTACTTGCTCAGGGGAACTGGTATAAAATACAGGTAAGCAAATCCGGGATTTACAAAATTACTTATTCCGAACTGCAGGCTATGGGAATCAATATGGCTACGGTTAGTCCTGATAAAATCAGGCTGTTCGGTAATGGGGGTGGTATTTTGCCCGAAGCTAACAGTATTTCGCGATACGATGACCTCACCGAAAATGCAATCAGCGTTGTAACGGCAAATTCAGCTGTGTTTGCTCCCGGTGATTATATTCTTTTTTACGGTTCATCCCCGCATAAAACCACTTACAATAAATCCATTCATAAATTTGAACACACCCTGAACATATACTCGGATTATACCTATTATTTCCTCAATTTCGACGGAGCCGCCGGCTTACGGATTGAAGACCAGCCGCAATCAACCTTAACTCCAAACTATACATGCACAGGTTTCACCGAACCGGTATTTTACGAAAAGGAGCTATTGAATTTCATAAATTCGGGGAAAGACTGGGTAGGGGAGAGGATCGACCCAAATCAGACAGTGGAACTTCCCGAATTCACTTTCCCGAATTTAAGTATCGGCAAGCAGTCGTGGATCCGTTACCGGTTAACTGCCAGGGCTACAACCACATCCACTTTTACAATACGCGCAAATGGAGTTGTTGTCGCTAACCCTGCCTGCCAGGCATTTCAAAGTTACAATTATGCTTCCGAACGTGTCGAGATCAAGAGCTTTTTTCCCGAAAACGAGAAGGTAAAGTTTTCGTTTCAGTACAATGGAACCGGCACTTCAGTCGGATGGCTCGATTGGATAGAACTCAATATACCACGCGATCTTAAATTTACGGGTGGCCAGATGCCTTTTTCTGATCCTTTTACAGTGATGACCGGACGTGTAACTGAATTTCAGCTTCAAAACTCTACACCGAATGTTACTGTTTGGGAAGTTACCAATCCACTTAAGGCGTATCGGGTAGCTGCCGGGTTGCAGGGAACCATGAGCCGGTTTGTGCTGAAAACCGATTCAATCAGGCAGTTTGTGGCCTTTGACAATACTTCTTTTTTATCCGTTACATTTACCGAAAAAGTGGTTACCCAGGATTTACATGGAATTGGTTCGACTGATATGCTTATTGTTACAAATAAAGATTACCTGGAACAGGCAAACCGGCTGGCAGAGCATCATCGCAGTTTCGACGGATTAAAAGTAACAGTGACCACCAACGAACAGGTTTACAACGAATTTTCGTCGGGAGCGCCCGATATTTGTGCCATACGTGATTTTGCCCGTATGTTGTACACGACTCCCGAAGCCGGAAGTAAGCTTCGTTTCCTTTTACTTTTTGGTGATGGCTCTTTTGATTTTAAGGACCGCGTTCCCAACAATACCAACCGGGTTCTTACTTTTCAAACCAGGGAGTCGCTCAACACGGTGTATTCCTATCCCAGTGATGATTTTTATGGTATTTTGGATACCAACGAAGGGAATAATGCGGTTGGCCTGATCGATATCGGTATTGGACGTTTCCCCGTTTCCAACGTCGAACAGGCAATAAATGCGGTTGATAAATGCATCTTCTACGCCAATAACAGCGAGGTTTCCTTGGGTGATTGGCGGAATAAGTTATGCTTTGTTGCCGACGACGGAGATGGGAATACACATTTCAGGCAGGTCGAAACAGAGATTTTTCCTCTCGTTAATGACATAGCCCCGGTTTACAATATAAATAAAGTATACATCGATGCATTCAAGCAGATTTCGACGCCAAGCGGGCAGCGCTGTCCTGATGCCAATACGGCCATAAATACAAATGTCCAAAACGGAGTTCTTGTCATGGGCTATACCGGACATGGAGGCGAAACCGGTTGGGCCGACGAAGGAATACTTTCGGTGCGCGAAATTGATGCCTGGACCAATTACAACAATATGCCTGTTTTCATGACAGCAACATGCGAATTTAGCCGGTACGACGATCCTGCGAGGGTTTCGGCGGGCGAAAGAGTCTTTTTAAACCCGGTTGGTGGCGGTATTGCTCTGTTCACCACAACCCGCCTGGCTAATGCAGGAACAAATATCGGGCTTACACTTTATTTTTATGACACCCTTTTCTCGAAAGTAAACGGGGAATATCCGCGCTTTGGCGAAGTAATTGCGAATGCCAAAAATAAAATCAGTCTCAACGATGCAGCACTGATCCGTAACTTTGTTCTGCTTGGCGACCCTGCTTTGAGGTTGGCTTATCCAAAAAACAATGTAATCACAACCCAGGTGAACGGGCATGAAATTGGAATGGAAATGGATACTATTTCAGCCATGAGCCCTGTCGAAATTAAAGGAATGGTTACAGATGAATCGGGTGCGAAACTCACTGGCTTTTCGGGTGAATTGGATGTAAAAGTCTACGATAAGGTGCGTACACTCATGACCTTGGGTGTGGATCCACCGGCCAATTTCCCTGCCGAATACTCCGTACGTGATAATTATATTTACCAGGGCAGAGCCACGGTTACCAACGGCGATTTTACAGTAAATTTTATAGTCCCCCGCGATATTGATTACAGCTACGGCACAGGTAAAATATCCTATTATGCCCACAACAGCACAAGCGATGCCAATGGTTTTTGCGAACAACTGGTGATCGGTGGATCAGGGAGCGAAAGTACGGATGTTACCGGGCCCCAGATTAAATTATTTCTCGACAATCTGAATTTCGTGAATGGCGGAACCACCGGAGACACACCTTTATTGATTGCCGAATTGAGCGATGAGAGCGGAATTAATACGATCAGCAATGCAATTGGGCATGATATAGTTGCCACTATCGATGGTGACAATTCTTCATCTGTAGTTTTAAACAGTTATTATAGTGCCGACCTCGATAGTTACCAGTCGGGAACGGTATCGTATAAATTATCCCAACTTACCGAAGGGCCACATACATTGACACTCAAAGCCTGGGATGTTTTTAACAATTCGTCGGAAGAGACCATTCATTTTACGGTAACTAAAAATATTCAGATCGCTGTCACAAGTATGAATGTATTCCCGAATCCATCCAGGGATGAGTTTAAAGTTGATTTCGAAATCAATTTGCTTGGTGAAACTGTAGAAGCGCATCTCGAAATTTTTAACATAAACGGCTCATTGGTCTGTACCACCGCTACCAAAGTATTGTCAGCAGAAGGTTACCATGCGGGCAGGTTAACCTGGGATGGACGGAGCAACTCCGGGTCGCCTGTGGTGCCGGGAGTATACCTGATCAGTGTCAAAGTTACCAATGGCAGCTCAGGTAGCGTTAAGGCAAGCCGGGTGTTGAAGCTATGATGCATGTCAACATTCTGTTAAATCTGCTTTTTTGGCTAACCTCAAAAATCAACTATGATTTGGACGGTACAATTCGTTGATAAAAATCATTCTCACATGCAATAACAATTCATAACTCTCGTTTATTGATCTGACCATAATATTAAATAAATACTGAACTTATATTTTCAATGCATATGACACAAATAAAACAGGCATTTCTTACATTCTTTCTGCTTTTAGCGGTAATTTTTGCAACCAAAGCTCAAAATCCTGATAACTACATAGGTCAGTTTAATCCCATAACCACAGCGGTTCCTTTTTTAAGTATTTCGCCTGATGCACGCGGAGGTGCTATGGGCGATGCCGGGGTTTCGTCCGAGCCGGACGCGTTCTCTATGCATTACAATCCAGCCAAGTTTGCTTTTATAAAAAAAGATATGGGTGTTGGTATTTCGTACAGTCCCTGGCTTAAAGGACTTACCAACGACATAAACCTGGCCTATCTCAGCGGTTTCAAGCGGATTGATAAAAATTCGGTAGTCGCTGCATCATTGCGTTATTTTAATTTGGGCGACATCAATTTCACCGATGAAAACGGGTGGTCAGTTGGTAATTACCGTCCAAGCGAATTTGCTATTGACGCTACTTACTCGCGTTTTCTTACTACCAACCTCTCGATGGCGGTAGCCGCACGATACATTCACTCAAACCTAACTCAAGGGCAGGATGTAGGCGGACAGGCTTCAAAACCTGGCAATTCAGTTGCTGCAGATGTGGCTTTATTTCAGCGTTTTCCTGTTGAGTTTGATAAAATTGATGGTAATTTTTCGTGGGGTTTGAATATCTCAAATATTGGTTATAAAATGTCGTACAGCGACGATAATACCCGTAAAGATTTTATTCCTACCAACCTTAAGATAGGACCTACCCTTACGCTCAATCTCGACGACTATAACCAATTGTCGTTTATGATTGATTTTAATAAATTATTAGTGCCTACTAACGCCATAACCAGTGGAGATACCATTATCAGCGGTATGGACCCGAATGTTTCGGTACCGGTTGGTATGGTTCATTCCTTTTATGATGCGCCGGGTGGCTTTAGCGAAGAAATGAGTGAAATCAACATTGCTGCCGGTTTAGAGTACTGGTACGCACAGCAATTTTCGCTCAGGGGCGGTTTCTTTTACGAAGATAAAAATAAGGGAAATCGTAAGTTTTTCACTCTTGGAGCTGGTTTTCGCTACAATGTGCTGGGTATTGATTTCTCATACCTGATTCCCTTGGAAACCAATAACCCCTTGGCTCATACGTTAAGATTTTCGTTGCTGATCAATTTTGATGCCCCATCGGTTAAATAATAACCTGATAAAAAATAAAAAAAAGGTTGCCTCAGCAGGGCAACCTTTTTCATTTTAGTGCTTCCCGGTTCTGATATTTCCGGCAAATTCCGATGTTTCAGGTGTCCTGTTTATATTCCAGAAGCACAACAGCATAGGCCGAAACTCCTTCTTCGCGCCCTTCAAATCCTAACCTTTCCGTTGTTGTTGCTTTTACCGATACCTGGCTCAGGTCAATGGCAAGATGCTCGCTTAAAGTTTTGCGCATCAGTCCGATATAAGGAGAAATTTTAGGCACTTGAAGAACCAGTGTGGAATCGATGTTTTGGATGCTATACCCGGCAGAAGCAATCTTTTTGGCCGTTTCTTTCAGCAATACCTTACTGTCAATTCCCTTATATTCCGGATCAGTATCCGGAAAATGCATACCGATATCGCCCAATGCCGCCGCACCTAAAAGGGCATCGCATATGGCGTGTATAAGCACATCGGCATCCGAGTGACCCAATAGTCCTTTTGTATGGGGAATCAGTATTCCGCCTAGCCACAATTCGCGGCTTTCCGAAAAACGGTGAACATCGTATCCAAATCCTATGCGCATTTTTTTAGGGTTTAGGGGTTGGGGTTTAGGGGTTAAAAACTGAATTAAAAACATTAAACACTGAACGCAAAATGTAAAAGTAATGCCAGCCCCTTACTTTTCATTCTTAATTTAATGTTAAGTGTTTTTCATTACTTCTGGTTGATAGGTTGATAGGTTGATGGGTTGATGGGTTGATAGGTTTATAGGTTGATGGGTTGATAGGTTTAGAGGTTGATGGGTTGATGGGCATCAGTGTAGAATTTAATTTACATCCATTGAAGGCGATACTTTGACTTGGATGGATAGAATAGCCCACTCATTCGAAAAATCGTTCTTCAAAGTTAATCAAAAATAGTTTCTTTGTAGCACGGGTAACAGCCGTATATAACCAACGAAGGTATTCCGTGTCGATCATCTCATCTTTCAGATAGCCTTTTTCGATAAATACGGCGTCCCATTGTCCGCCTTGAGTCTTATGACAGGTCAAGGCACTTGCATGTTTAACCTGCAAGGCGTTGAAATGCTGATTTTGCCTGATCGCCGCCATACGTTTCCGCCGCGAAGGTTCTTCCATATAATCAGCCATCACTTCATCGAAAAGTCTTTGGTTGTCCTGGAAACTCAAAGCCGGCCCTTCGGAACTGAGGGTGTTGAGCAGGAGTTTTACGTCGAAAGTCTGTTCATCCGGGTAATCGACCATCCTGACTGTAGCTTCTGCAAACCTGAATCCATAAAGTTCTTCGGCGTTGCGGATACTCTGCACCTCAACAATGTCGCCATTTGCAATGAATCCAGCTTTTGACTCTGCCGGTAACCAGAAATAATTATTGCGCACTACCATCAGGTGATCGCCTGCGGCCAGTTCATTTTCATGAAAAAGTATCCGTTCCCTGATAGCCTGGTTAAACAGGTTGGCACGCTTGTTCGATCGGGTTATCACAACGACATTTTCCCGCCCGAAATCGTGAAATGCCTGTTGCATAGCATCTGGCATATCCATTCCTGTTATGCTGATAACATCCGGAAAAGAGTTTTCCTTTCCGAATAACGGTAAGGGAAGCCCAGTTACCTGGAGGTTTATCTTGGTACGTATTGCCGTTGCGACCGACAGAATGCCCGATTCGAGCGATTGTCGCACTACATCCGAAAGTACAAACCTGTCAAGATCAAGGTAATAAGATTCTCTCAGCAGTTCTGCATTTAAAGCCGGACTTTGGTTTAGGCCAACCGGCGGCAACTGGCACGAATCGCCTAAAAACAGCATTTTACAGTCAGTGCCCGAGAAAACATGGCCTATAAGGTCTTCGAGCAGATTACGCGATTGAAAAGCCCCGTTATCATTTGCCTGCCGATCGTCGGGTATCATCGAAGCTTCGTCAATAATAAAAAGAGTACGGACTGATTTATTGGGAAGTACCTGGAAATTAACATGTCCCTCGCTATTCACCGCAGGTCGGTACAAGCGTTTGTGTATGGTAAAAGCAGGCATTTGTGCATATAACGAAAGTACTTTTGCCGCCCTTCCCGTAGGCGCAAGTAATACAGAACTATAACCGGTCCGGGGCAGTGCTTTTACGAGTGAACTTACAACGGTGGTCTTCCCGGTACCGGCATACCCCTCGAGCAGAAAAAGAGGAAACTGACTATGGTCGGACATGATAAAATCAGCAAGCCGTTTAATAAGGTCTTGTTGGCCGGGAGTCGGCGAGTATGGGAACTCGCTGAAAATAGATTTGCTGAAATCGGATGCTGTTATCAATAAACTCTGATTAAACTGTTTTAAAATGTGGTTGCAGGGAAGTTTCTCAAAATTTCCAACAATGCGCCATGTCCATGATGATTATTTAGATGCTCTACGGTTCTTTACGGTTGCTTTGCGTCACTCTGCGGTAAAAAAGTTTCAATCGCTGAGAACCGCAATGGTTTTAAGAGGAACGATGCGGTTAGCCTGCCAAACAAAGCCGAAAACGGAAGTTTGTTAACTGATTTTTTTATTCTTAATTTAATGTTTTGTGTTTTTCATTACTTGTAATTTCCAGCCCGCCTGTGTCAGGAAACTTTCAGAATGGGTATCCTATCCCGAAATTCCATATGGTGTTGCTGAAACGGAAATCTTCACTATTGAACCAACTTCCGGCCAAAGCAGGGTTTTTAATAGGTACAGCCGCATCGATACGCAAGATAAAGAACGAGAAATCAAACCTGAGCCCCGCCCCCAAATCCATTGCCAATTGCTTGTAGAAAGTGTTGAGTTTGAAATTTCCGTCAGGGAAATCCACACTCTCCTTACGCAGCCAGACATTGCCTGCGTCGATAAAAATACTGCCAAGCAGGAAACTGTATATGGGGAACCTGTGTTCGATGGTAGATTGTAAAACTATATCGCCGGTTTTATCATATTGATGGTTCGGATCAACATAAGCGCCCGGACCAAGGGAACGAAGCCGCCAGCCACGCATATCGTTCGCGCCGCCAAGCCAGAAAGTCTTTTCGAAAGGTACTGATTCGGAGTTTCCGTATGGAAATGCAACTCCACTCAAAAATCTGAAAGCCAGCATGTTGTCAAATTTAAGTTTCCAATATTTTCGGAAGTCGACATCAAACCGGAAGTAATTTGCATATCTCACGCCCAGGCGTTCATAATATCCGCTTTCAGTTTTTGTCTTATTGGTCATATTATCAATAATATAAGGGATATTGCCGGAAGTTTCGGCATTTAGCCTGATGTAGAACTCATTGTTCTTCTTGGTTATGCCCAGATTGCTGATCATGATGCTATACCGTATCATAGTAAGCAGGTGATCAGTATATTGCGATTTAAACTGGGGGTCCGTTAGTGAATCCAGATAGTCCTGAAATGATGTGGTAGGAAAAATCTTTACATAGTTCAACTCAATGGGTGTGAAAATATGCCTCGTAAATTCATTTTTATTCCATTTGTACGATAGAGCGGCAGTTGAAACCGTGCGTTTATAATCGGGTCTTAATTCGAAACCAACTCCTGCACTGAGCGAAGTAAGGCTTTTGTTCAGATTTTGCTGATACTTTGGACGATACGGGGTAAGCATACGCGGGAAATCAATGCTCACTTCGGCACCTCCTTCGAGTGTATTAAAGAAAAGTAAGTATTTTTCGGTTGGCTGACCGGTACTATTGTTACTTCCTTGTATTTCAGCACTTGTTCTCAGTTTGAGTGAAATAACCTCTGCTCCTTTGAAAAGATTTCTGTTTTGGATTGAAGTTGAAAACCCTACACCAAAACGTCCGGCCGAATTAGTGCCTTCGGTTCCTAAACTGAAGGTGTTGAGCCGGTTTCGTGTGAGACGTATGTTACAGTCAAGCAGTTGTTTCCTCGTCGAATCAATTGTTTCCTGGTTTTTAATTGACATATTAATATTGGCGGAACCTATGATAGGTTGACCAATCAACTTTTTGTAACTGCTGTTAACTGCTACCTGGCTGTAAGGATCACCAGGATTAAATTTTAAACACGATCTTAAAAAGGATGGTTTTAACTCATTTTCATTGTTGTTCAGGACATAGATTGTTTTAACAGCCGTGTCAGCCTTGCTCAGCCGGTACTTAAATGCCAGTGTATCGTATTGTCTTACCTGGGAAGTTAAATCTGCATCCGGTGTAATGTATATATTCTTAATGTAAAACCTGGGGTGTTGTATTTGTGTAATGGAGTCTCTGACTCCGGGAATCTTCATTTTTACATTCTTTATATTCATCTGAACGGAAGCGGCGAGCCCGTTATTTGTTGTATCCACCATGTAATATATGTCGCTGAGGGAAAAATTGAAGTAACTGTTATTCCGGAGCATATTTGCAATCCGGTCGCGTTCGTCATCAAGAAAATAGGTGTCGTAGATCATGCCATCACGAAGTTTGCCGTTTTCTGCGTCGGCTTTTATGAAATTCAACATTGTAGTGTCGGGGACGTTATAACTGAACTTACTTACGATGCAGGGTGGCCCGGAATTAATGAGGTACGTGACGGAAGCCGTTTTGCGCTTGTAGTGTACCGATAAAGCAACAGACGAATGGTAAAACCCTTTGTTTCTTAAATAGATATGTAATTTATCAAGAGTAGCAAGGCAAAGAAGAGTGTCGAGAATTATTGGTTTTACTCCCAGCGACCGGCGTTGAAACAATTTGAATTTGCTTTCTTTTCCTTTAAAGCTGTTTTCATAAAATGAAATTCCCGGTCTTATAAAAGGTGCTAACCTGCCATTCAATGCGCTTTGTTGCAGGAAGCCTTCCAGTTCGTCGGTTGGCAG
>CAIXAQ010000859.1 GCA_903917425.1 uncultured Bacteroidales bacterium | reverse complement strand
CGCCTTGCCATCCGCTTATTCCATACCATTCATACGTTCGACTATGATTTCTGGCATGCCTGGCTCATTAACAACATAGTTGCAAACATCACCAAATGCAACAATGACAATTCGCCTGCAGCCCGAAAAACTATTGCATTGGAACATCAAAATCTATTGAAAGCAATTGGCGAACGTCCAACCGACCTCGAGGATCCTAAACGAATGGAAAAACAGTCTTTCTATATTCTTATTCAGAATAATAAAAATACTGTAAAGTTGGACGTTGACAACCTGCACAAACTACCAGAAGCTACCATCCGCGAAATAAACCGCATTGTCTTTACCGGCAATGAAATAACAGAAAAGGATGCAGAAGAAATATTCAAAACATGATAAACGAATTTCTCAATCTCAACACCTTCCAGCTTGCACCGGTAATAAACAATGCCAAATCCGAAGTGGATATTGCCGGCCGTGGTACCGGAAAATCTTATATTATCGGAGTAGATATCGACCGCATTGTTCGAAAAATGCCCCGAAGCATTTCTGCTATCACAGGCCAGACATACGGACAAATAATGACCAGAACACTCCCTTCTACCCTTAAATGCCTTGAAATCCTGGGCTATGAGAAAGGCAAGGACTATGTGATCGATACCATGCCACCCAAAGAATGGGCTACACCCTATGAGAAAGTAACCAAATACAAAAACTTTATAAGTTTCCGGAATGGCACCGGATTCCTGCTTCTTAGCCAGGACAGAACAGGAAGTGCCCGTGGTCCAAACATCGATCGTGAAATTGTGGACGAAGCGCTTACCCTGGACAAAGCTCAATATGACCAGGAAGTTTCACCAACCAACCGGGGAAACGAGGAATATTTTGGTTTTCGTTCCGAAAAGCCTATCCGGCAGCACCATGGATTCCGCTTCGTTTCTTCCATGCCTTATTCCCAGGATCAACGCTGGTTGCTCGATTTCGGGAAATATTATGAAGAAGAAGCCGGAATTCAGCTTTTTGATATTTGGAACCGTATTGTTATGATGCAGATAGACCTTATCAAGGCTTATCTGGCTAAGGACGCTTCACTTTATAAAAACATCCACAATGAGATTATCCGGCTCAAACACCAGATAATACCATTCGTTAGCAAAAAGAATGTTCTTTTTACCCTTTCAAATGCCTTCGACAACATTGCTAACCTTGGCATGTCATACATCGCCAGGGAATACCAGAAACTTCCACAACTCATATTTCTGATAGAAATAATGAATTGGGTAATCGATAAGGTTGAGGACTGTTATTATCATCTTGATAGTTCCCGGCACATTTATTACGACGCATCCAACGATTCCTTTAATCGTTCCTATGCCGAAGAGAATAACTTCGATTACAACAAACTTACAAAAATAGATAGCCGCTTCGATCTCGATTGCGATTCCTCAAAACCCCTCGAAGTATGTCCGGATTGGGGTGCAAAAATCAGCCTCCTTTCAGTCGGTCAGGAGCGATTTTATAACTTCGCAACAAAAAACACTGAACCGGTGGACTGTATTATTAACGAATTCTTTGTCAAACCGGAGGAAGTTTCGGACACCATGATCAACGAACTGGTAGATCAGTTCTGCGAATACTACCAGCATCATTCCTGCAAAGAGGTAGTTTATTATGCGGACCGGTATGGCAGCCACCGACAGCCCAACATCAAACAATCAAAACCTTACAACGAGCAGACCATTGATAGGTTTGTGCAAAAAGGTTGGAGGGTAACTTCAAAAGTTCACAAAGGCCAGGAGCCGCCACAACACGAAAAATATCTACTCTGGTCCAACATCATGCAAGGCAACAATCCCCGATATCCTCATGTGATAATAAACGGTAAAAATTGCAAGTTTACTCTTATCTCCATGAACAATACCAAGGTCATAGACAAGAACGGAAAATTTGAAAAAGACAAATCTTCCGAACGAAAATCTTCCATCATGCCGGAAGAAGCTACTCATTTCGGCGACGCCGTGGACAAACGCATCTGGACAAAATATGGTTTCCTGCTATTGAAATCTTCCACCTTTGTAAACCCTCGTTTTTAAAACAGGGCTTCAAAGTTTTTTCGTTTGTTTTTTCTTTCTGTAAAAAGCCCTTTTGATGATTTATTTTAAATACATACATTTACCAATGCAAAAAAGTAATAAAAGTTTAGGTTAGCTGACCAGCAACTAAATGCTATCCGTATGTTATAACAGGATATAGGAGTTGTGTGTCAGCATAAGACGCCCCAGCCATAAAGACAATCTAAAAACTTAAACCAGTATGAGAAAATTATTCTTTGTATCAATAATTGCTTTGATGACAATTTCGGCTTTTGCTCAAAGTACATCTGAAGCTCCACTTCAAAATATTTCTACGGATAGCACTGTTGTGTATCGGCTCTTTGCTACAAAAAATATGTATAATTTTATCAAATTGAATACAAGAAATGGACAAATGTGGCAAGTTCAATGGGGTACAGAAAGCAAATATAGGTTTGAGACTACGCTATCGGACATCTCCCGTGTAAATGAAGGTGAAGAAAAGAATGGCAGATTTTTCCT
>CAIXAQ010000858.1 GCA_903917425.1 uncultured Bacteroidales bacterium | reverse complement strand
GTTGGGTGGCGAAGGTTGGGTGGCGAAGGTTGGACGCGAATTGCCGGATGCGGGAATGAAGAATATTTTATCACTAATTCTATTTTACTTAAATAAACCTGACAGAAATTTTGAACCACATAGTTACAATAGAGCAGATAGATAAGGACATATAGGCGTTCAGGATAAAATAAAATTCTCAAAATATGGTAACTGCAAGTAGAAATACTGGCTTACCTATGTGCTTTTCTATTGTGTCCTATTGTGACTATTGTGGTTTTCTTTTAATCTGGGTAAAGTAGAATTAACGTTATTGGAGTTGCCGACCCGAGCTGCTTAATTAATCTTCCATACATTTGTACCCCTTTAAAAATTCAAATTTATCAACTTGTACAACATCATTTATACGATCCTATCGTACATTTGAAAAATAAATTAATAATATTTCAAAATCTTATCAGGGTAAAACTTCACTGGGGTGTATAATATATGACAACAGACGAAGTCTAAATCTAAACCCTAAATAGTTAAAACATGAAAACGAAAAATCTGATTCAACTGGGAGTAATTCTTGTAGGTGCAATCGCTTTAACTTTCACCTCCTGCAAGAAGGATAATATCGATCAGGGCACAGCAAACCCTGCTTCGCTCGAGCAATTATCGACCGATGAAAACAACGTTGAAAGTGTGATGAACGACGCTGAAAGTGATATCACTTCCGTATTGTCATTCCCGGGAGGCGGTTATAAATCAACTGCCTTGCTGCCATGCAATGCAACTCTTGATTCGCTTGCCGTGCTAAACGATTCGGTCACTCTTTACATTACATATAACGGGTTGAACTGCAGGGGAACGCGGAACATAACAGGGAAAATTGAAATTAAAAAGAAAGTCGGAACCCACTGGGAATTAGCCGGCACTGCAATACTCTATAAATACATCAATTTTACTGTTACCCGCGTGGCTAACAATAAATCGATTACTCTTAACGGGACCAAAACCTTTTTGAACGTGAGCGGTGGGCATCGCTGGCAGGTTGGAACACTCATTGATTCCTATGTTGAAAGAATCAGCGGCACCATGCAGGCCAGTTTCGACAACGGAACCGTCCGCACCTGGAATGTGGCCCGTCAGCTCACCTTCACAGGCACACCAGGACAATTCATCCTTTCAATTGATGGATTCGGCGCCGCCGGCAGGTATCAGAACCTGGTAGTCTGGGGTACCAACAGGCAAGGAGAAGAGTTTTTTACTCAGGTTATTCAAACGGTGGTTTGCAAACAGACCTGCAATATGGATCCGGTTTCAGGAATTAAAAAACACCAGATTCCGTCCGACAATAAAAGTGCTACCATCACTTTTGGTTACGACGACAACAATCAGCCTGTTACAGGCGATAATTGCCCGACCCGCTACCGCGTTGACTGGCAAAAGAACAACCATTCAGGGACCAGTTACTTCCCACTATAAGCTTTGCGAAATGCAGGCATTGTCATTTCGAAATAAAAAAAAAGCTGATCTGCAAGGGTCAGCTTTTTTTGTGAGAGTGCGATAAAAGGATAAAAGATTGTTCTGACTGGTGCTAGTAACAGCGAGATGATCCTATTTCTTTTCGAGTAATTTGAAGAACTGGTCAAGTTGTGGCAAGATTACGATGCGCGTTCTGCGATTCGATGCTTTGCCTTCGGTAGTGCCGTTAGAAGTAATAGGCTGGTATTCGCTGCGGCCGGCGGCTATCATCGATGAAGGATCAAGACCATACTGGGTCTGAAGCAGGCGGACAATAGTGGTGGAGCGTTTAACGCTTAAATCCCAGTTGTCGATCAGATCGCCTCTTTTAAACGGAACATTATCAGTATGGCCTTCAACCATAAATTCCATATTAGGCTGATTTTTGAGAACCAGGGCCACTTTGCCAAGCACCGTTTTTGCCTTGTCGGTTACATCAAAACTACCGCTTTTAAACAGTAACTTGTCCGAAATGTCGATAAAAACAACGCCTTTATCCACCTTTATATTGATATCTTTATCATCGAGATTGCCGATTGCACCTTTCAGGTTCATGACCAGAGCCAGGTTGAGCGAATCTTTCTGAGCCAGCGAGGTTTGCAGCCCCTGAATGTAGGAATCTTTCATGCCAATGTTTTCCATGGATTTCTTGATGCTTTCTGCCTGCGTGCCGGTAATAACCGAAAGGGCTTCCAACTGGTTCAGGACCACAGTATTGTTGCTTTTAAGGTAGGTCTGTTCCTTATTCATGTCGGCAATCTGCCTGTTAAGGTCATCTATTTGCTTCAGGTAATTGGCTTTCGCCGTTTCGCAGGCGTTCAGATCGCCCTGCTTTTTTGTATACTGGGCGTTCAGCGATTCGAAACTGGCCGTCTGCGCTTTATACTTTTTCTGGCTGACACAGGAAGTTCCCAGCATAACCACCGAAATTCCCAATAATAAAAAGAGTTTTGTTTTCATATATTTGTTTTTTAGTGAGTTAAAAATATATTTTATTAGCTGAATTACAGATAGTTTCGTTAATTTAACACCAATACATTT
>CAIXAQ010000857.1 GCA_903917425.1 uncultured Bacteroidales bacterium | reverse complement strand
CATCTCTGTTGGTGAGCAAATTTTCTACTCATGGCTATTTCATGATTTTCTATTTGTCGAAGTACTCAGATTTGATTAAGAGACTTTCCACTGAATTGATTTGATTAAGATTCGATAAAAATACTTTCCCGAACTGAAAAACAAAGCACAATTTTTATTTATCCTAAAATGCCTAGGATCAAACGTTTGCGAAACCAACAATCTTCCTTGCCTGTTTCAACGATATTTCCTCGAAAAGAATGTCAAATCTGAAGGCAACCGATGAGCCAAACGAATACAGGTATTTCAACATGTTCCATTGACACAGAATACTGAAATCAAGAGATTTCTGCAAAATTCCCCCTGTTATAACCATCATTCAAAGGTACAGCATTTTTTTGTGTTAAGCCATTACGCCAGGATTGTAAATAATATCCCTGATTTAAAAAAGGCTGCCTGCCGCGGCGCGTGAAGCCGGATAAGATGAGCACCAGCACAAAGTTAAAAATTGCCTGATGAAGAAACAATCACCGGCACGCACCTGAAAAGAAGCCTCTTCCAGCCAATACAATAGTTTATGCCGCCCGTTCAGAAATATTATATGTGTGTGCGGAAGACCTACTATTGCTTCCTAAATGGCAAATAATAATTAAATTTTCGAATTGAATATAGCCACTAAAAGTAAAAAGGCTTATATCATATTTAGATATAAGCCTTTAATAGTGAATTACTGTGGGCCCACCTGGACTTGAACCAGGGACCTACTGATTATGAGTCAGTTGCTCTAACCATCTGAGCTATAGGCCCTTTGAACTTATTATGTTCGTTTGTTGCAATTACGGGTGCAAATCTACAATTTTGCAGCCAAATTAAAAAACTCAAAATAAATATTTTTTTATGAATGAACGCCAATCATCCGAAATCCGCAATATTATCTTCGATCTGGGAGGTGTTTTGTTGAATATCAACCCTTTACTATCTTTAAATGAATTCGAAAAAATAAGCGGAATAGCTAAAGAAGAGCTGAAAAATAGGCTTGCCAATGAACATTTGTTCGAAAAATTTGATACCGGAAGCATCAGTCCGGCCCAGTTCAGAAGCGAATTATGCCGGATAATGGATATAAATGCCCCAGATTCCGTGGTGGATGACGCGTGGAACATGCTTTTACTCGATTTTCCTCTTTCAAGGGTACAACTGTTGCAGCAACTCAGAAATAACTACCGTATTTTCCTTTTATCAAATACAAACATCATCCATTTCGAAAGCTATACCCGAACTTTTTATGAAAAGTATAATTTTAAAATGACTGATCTGTTCGACGAAATTTTTCTATCATACAAGATTGGTGTACACAAGCCTGATGCCGGGATTTACTCGTATATGCTTGAACATGCAAATTTAAAGCCTTCTGAATGCCTTTTTGCCGACGACTTACTGCCGAATATAGAGGCGGCTGAATTGCAGGGAATTGCAGGTATTCATATTAACAGCCACGACCTTATACACTATTTTAAAAACGGGAAACTGATCGAGATATAATTTGTTGCATGACTGCGATTTATGAACTTAAAACCGGATTTTACAGAATCAGGAAATCAGCCAGGTTACAGTATAAGTCAAACAGATTTTTACAAACTAATTGCATGATGCGACCAGGTTTTATTGTTTCCGGATTTCCTGTTCCTTGTCATTTAGCATGCGGTAAATAGTGGTTTTACCAATATTCAGCTTTTCGGCAACCAGGCGTACTTTATTGTCGTACTTATTCATGTAATGGCTGATAATGAGGCTGATGTATTCGTCGAGAGTAGTTTCCTCGTTCACAAAATCGAGCATAGTTGAAGCATCGGGCAACTTCACATCCTCCGCATTTATAGTATTGGTATTGGTCAATACGGCTGCCAGCTCAATTATAGCTTTTAATTCGCGGACATTACCAGGGAAAGGGTATTTGCGGAATTTTTCCATGGCTTTTGCCGAAATGGTTAGTTTAGGCATATTGTTTTTCTGGCAGAACTCATCAACACAATGCCGGGCTAAAAGAAAAATATCATTTCCACGCGCTCGTAAAGGGGGCAGTTCTATCGGCAATCCGAGCAGACGGTAATACAAATCCTCCCTGAATTTGCCTTTCTTGACTTCTTCCAGTAAATTCTTATGGGTAGCTACAATGACCCTGACATCGAGTTTCAGTGTTTTATTAGAGCCTACTCTGACCACTTCTTCTTCCTGCAACACCCTGAGTAATTTAGCCTGCATATTCATGTCCATATCGCCGATTTCGTCAAGAAAAATAGTGCCATGATTGGCTTCTTCAAACCGCCCGATCCGGAGGTTATTGGCTCCTGTAAATGATCCTTTTTCGTGCCCGAACATTTCACTTTCAATCAGTTCTCGGGGTATGGCAGTAACATTTACAGCTACAAAAGGCTTGCTTTTCCTCATCGAATTATAGTGTATAGCTTTGGCAACAAGCTCCTTACCAGTGCCTGTTTCGCCATAAATCGAAACTGAAATACTCGTTTTTGTGGCTTTTTCGATGAGCCTGAAGATATTGATAATGGAAGGGTGATCGCCTTTTATAAGTTTATTGTATTCGTATTTTTTACCTATTTCGTCTTCAAGATTTGAAATACGTTGTTTTAAATTGAAATTTGATTTGATGTTTCTCATTAACGACCAGATTCTATCCTTGGTGTCCTGGTCTTTCAGCACATAATCGTAAACGCCTTTCTTAAGTAACTCTACGGCTGTTGAAATATCCTGTTGTCCGGAAACAATTACAACCGGCAATTCGGGATCAAATTCGCGGATACGTTTCAAAACATCAAATCCACTCATATCGGGCAGATTGAAATCGAGCGAAATGGCCGAGGGCCCCTTGTAAAGATTGGATAACAACTCTTTTCCTGAGTTGAAAACAGTTACTTCGTAATCAGGATTCTGGGCTAAATGATACGAAAGGATCTTAGCATACATCTGATCATCCTCTACCACAAAAATTTTAAATATATCCATATAGTGTCCGCATTTAATATTAATTTCCCTTTCCCGGAAAAGTAACAAAGTAAATCAAAAAAGGATTCCGATTCCCAAAATGAAATTATTTTTTCATTTCAGGAAAATAAGGACATGCTTTCGCAAGAACAGGAGAAGGGAAAATGCTAAAAACAGAATAGAGGCAGATTCGTACAAAGTAAGATACTGTTTTCCAGGATTATACAAAAACAATTAAGCAAGATTCATGAGAATATCTTCAACTTCAGTAAAACTTTGCTTTGTAAGAATTTCCATTCGTATCTTTTTAAAACCAGGCAACCCCCTGAAATATCCGGCATAATGCTTACGCATTTCAATTATCCCTTTGTGTTCACCTTTTTTCTGAATAGCCAGTTTCAGATGAGATAAGCTTACTGCAATTCGTTCGGGTAAATCAGGTGGTGCTACTATTTCCCCTTCGCTCATAAATGCTTTGATAGTATTGAATATCCAGGGGTTGCCTATTGCCGCCCTCCCGATCATAATAGCATCAACACCATATTTATAAAACATTTCAGCGGCTCTTTCGGCACAGTCGATATCACCGTTACCAATTACCGGTATGTGCATCCTTGGGTTGTTTTTTACTTGGCCTATTAATGTCCAGTCTGCCGTGCCCGAATACATTTGCGCCCTGGTCCGGCCATGAATGGTTATTGCCTGTATACCCACATCCTGTAGCCTTTCGGCGACGTCAACAATGATTTTGCTGTCATCGTCCCAGCCCAACCTGGTTTTTACGGTAACTGGAAGTTTCACCGCATTTACCACTTCGCGGGTAATAGCTACCATTAGTGGTATGTCTTTCAGAAGCGCAGCACCCGCACCTTTCATAGCTACTTTTCGCACCGGGCAGCCAAAGTTTATATCAATCAGTTCGGGATTATTCTCTTCGGCCAAACGGGCTGCATTCTTCATCGCTTCGGGGTTGTTGCCGAATATCTGAATTCCCAGCGGCCGTTCAGATTCATCAAATAACATCTTGCTGCTGCTTTTTACTGCCGACCTGATCAATGCCTCGGACGAAACAAATTCGGTATATACCATATCTGCGCCGTGCAAGCGGCAGATATTGCGGAAGGCTGAGTCGGTAATATCTTCGAGAGGGGCGAGAATGACAGGGAATTTACCCAGGTCAGTTTTTCCAATAATCATTTAACTGTTTTTGTCGTGCAAAAATAGCAACATAAACGAGCGTTTACAATTAATTCATATTCATTACTTTTGCCGCAAACATCAGGTATGCTCAGAGGTATATATTCTCATCTCACTTATTTCAACAAAATTATTTTGTTGACAACTCTGGTTTTAAGCTTTCTTCTTTTCTCGTCGCTTATTAGCATCCTGGTTTTGGTGCCCTTTTATGGATCGGATGTTATTGGACTGCTCTCAAATCCAGATTTTAACGATGCCTCTGTGATTACTGCGATGAAAGTAATGCAGGTATTCAATATGGCAGGCGGATTACTGCTTCCGGCCTTGATTTTTATGTGGCTCAGCACTGCCCGTACTGAAAGGTTTACATGGTTTTCCGCTTCATTAAATCCAATAATCGTTTTGCTTGCTGTTGCTTTGATGGCGCTGATACAACCAGTTATTGGCTGGGCCGGCGACCTGAACAGCTACCTCTCGCTGCCACAGGTATTTTCATCGCTTGAACAATGGATGCAGAGAGCGGAGGAACAGGGAGCGCTGATCACTAATGCCTTCCTTTCTACAACCACGACCGTTGGATTGCTGGTGAATATTTTCATGATTGCTCTATTACCGGCTTTTGCCGAAGAGATTCTTTTCAGGGGAGTGCTGGCCAAAATATTCTACAAATGGACAAAAAATATACATTTCGCCGTTATTATTTCCTCTTTTATATTCGCAGCTATCCATCTGCAGTTTTACGGTTTTCTACCCCGCTATTTATTGGGGATGGTTCTGGGATACCTCTTTTTGTGGAGTGGTAGTTTATGGCCTTCTATCGCAGCGCATTTCACTAACAATTTCCTCTCGGTAATCATCGGGTATTTTTATCAGAAAGGACTTGTGAAAACTACCCCGGAGGATTTTGGGATGAATAATTCAGCGTGGATAACTGCAATCAGTTTCATAAGCGTTTCCGGGATTTTGTTTTACATTTATCGACTCTCACTAGCCCAACGCACAAAAAGTTGATTTTCTAATGATTAAAAATAATTTCAGGTTTGATTTTTAATCTGTCGTAACACGCAGATTATCAGTATTAATTCATATATTTAAGTTAATCCCTGTAACTATTCAGCCTCTTTACAAGTGTGATTTGTAGGAAGAGAACAATTGCTTTACTTTCAGTTATCTCTATACCAGTTTAGCGCAAAAATATCTTTGCATTCTATATTGCAACTATATCTATTAGAGGAGTTTGAGGCTTTCGCCGGTGGCAACGCAACTACCAGTGGTTATTGAAAAACCACCGCAGAATTGCAATCTGAATGTATTTTGTTACCTATTCGGCAAGGACAAGTATCCTGTTTTTCAGCACTTCCACAACGCCGCCATTAACTTCAAAAAAGAGTGTATCCTTTTTTGCATCAATCACTTTTATTTTGCCCTTTTTCAGAGCAGCAATCATGGGAGCATGATTATTTAATACCTCGAACGAGCCATCCAGCCCAGGTAAT
>CAIXAQ010000856.1 GCA_903917425.1 uncultured Bacteroidales bacterium | reverse complement strand
AGGCCCGTGCCGAAGGAAAAGCGGAAGAAATGCTTGAGAAGATTGCCATGGGCAAACTGAACAAATTTTATAAAGAAAATACCCTGCTTAACCAGGAATTCATTAACGATTCGAAAGTTACCGTCCGCGAATACCTGCAGAAAGCTGATAAAGACCTTACCGTTACGGTATTTCACCGCTTACAGTTAGGAGCATAAGTGATTTTTTTTTTTGAAAAGTCCCGTCTGAAAAGGCGGGATTTTTTTTTGCTATCTGATTCTAGATGCCGGCAGTTCTGTTTCCGCCGAAATTTCTTGGATTGTATGTCTTTTTGCCCAGGTTTCTAACTCATTTAGGTACTATAGTAATTGCTGCTAACGGGTTATAAAAAAATACTCCTTCAAAGGTTCAAAACCCTTGAAGGAGTGGTAAGATTCAAATCCAGTAACTTTAGAACAGTGAATCAGACGGCAGGGGCGTTCTTCTTTGCGAACTGATTCGTCTTTGCATAGGCCTTGCATTGATGCATAAAGGCTTGCAAGCGTGAATCGATATTAGTAGCTTCCTGCCCATCGTAGGCAATGTTTTCCCAGGGAATATTGTTATGATCTTTCCGGAACTCGTTGCTCACCGAAGCTACCAGGGTGCCGGGCATACAAGTAAACGGCATGATGTAAACAATGCCCGAAATATTAGCTTGTACCAGTCCGCCGGCACTTCCAAGAGCTGCAACCGGATCGCCGTCGTAATCTTTGTGAACATAAGGTGCACTGCGTTTGATCATTTCCTCCAGTTCAATTTCCGTTTCCATTTCCACGAAGTTTTTCACTGAATTCTTAAGTTTATTCCCGGTATAGTGCTGCCCCCATTGCTGGAGTTTTGATTTAAACATACCTTTTAAATCGCCTTTCCATAAACTGTCGCGGAAGTAGCGGTAGGAGGAATAAATAAGCCATTCACCAAAAGGTGCCATAATGGTTTCAGCGCCGAGTGCTTCGAGTTTTTCGACTAAAAATGAACTGCAATAGGGATTATCGCGCATAAAAGTCTCGCCGACAATGGCAATAACAGGTTTGCGTTTGCCTTCGACCAGTTCGAGTTTGCTGAACTCTTTCCCGGCACTTTCCAGTACTTTCGGCAAAGTTTTGGAGCCTTGTTCAATAGATTCAATTACTTTGTTTAACCAGAACTGATAGAGTTCATTAGCCGATCCTTTTACCTTTTCGTAGGGCCGTTTTTCCTGTACCATTTTTTTGATAAGGTCGGTGGCTACAATTCCTTTCCATGCATTCAACCTGAACTTACCCGACTTACCCGGGGCAATTTCGGCATATGAATTATCATTGGTAGGGGTGAGGATTTCCGCTTCGAAATACCCTAGCCGGTCGAAAATAATGCGGTTAAGTTTGCTGTATTCTCCAAAGCGGCAAGGCCCGTTATGATCAGGCATAAAAAATGTCATCTTCGATGGATCCGCACCCGGTTCCTGCAACTTCATGACAAAACTCCCCAGGGTGGCAATAAAAGGAAAGCACTCCTGTCCGTTAGTCAGTTTTCGGGCAATCTCGATGGCGCGGGCATCAGGCATGGGAAGCACTTCAGCCTTAATGCCACACAAGCGGGATGAAGCAGCCAGGGCATGAACCGTGTCGCGGGCATAAGGAAAATACAATGTACGTCCTGCCACTTTATCGGCTGTATTGTGAATGTATTTCGGTTCAACCGGTTTCGATCCGCTCACTTTCAGGTAGCCATCGAGGCTGTCGAAAAAAGCTTCGAGCCGGGTTACCAAACCTGCGTCGGCACTATGCTCGTCAACCTCGATATGAAGGTATGGCTTGCCTTTCATTTCATCGCGTACATAATGCAGGAGGAATGAATCGGGGCCGCAGCGGAAATTCCCCATAAATACGCCGAACATCCTATCATCCTTGCGGATTAAACGGGTTGCTGCGAGAATTTTCTGACCGTTAGGCCAATACATCATTTTATAATCGTCAAAAATATTTTCATGGTTTAATGGCAGGAAATCCAGGGGAATAGGAATGGTGTTGAGGTTGATCAGTTTCTCGACCAGGCGCAGATTTAATGCCGGATCGCCGGTATTGTATGGACGCCCGAGTATAACCATCGCTTTTTTGTCGGCTGGAAGATTTTCGAGAATGATACGTCCACGCGATTGCAACGCATTTTCAAATGCTGTTTGCTGCTCATCGGCAACTTCGATTGCCTTGATAGTTTTAGTTTTTGCAATCCTGAACTTCGCTTTCATAAACGATGCCAGTTCATCGTTAAGTACCCTGCCGAAATAGCGGAAATGCAAAGTCGGCGTAAGGAATTTTTCCCTTATGGTAACATCAGGAAAAGCACTGCGCAACATAAACGGGTACGATTGAATCCAGGGGCAATTTGGGTTATTGGTAGGGTTGGCTTTTGTTCCTTTGGAGTTTACGATGAAGGGAAGAAAAACAAAATCTACATTTTTCTCGAGCAAATTATTTACATGACCATGAATCAACTCGACAGGGAAACAGGTTTCGGCAACCATCAATTCGAGCGATTTTTTAGTGAGTTGATAATCAGTAGGATCGGAAAGTACTACGCGGAAACCCAATTGGCTGAAATAATTCCGCCAAAACGGGAACTGCTGCCAGAAAACCATCAAAGCACGCGGAATACCAACTGTGGTGCGGGTGTCAGGTGCTTCTTCCTCAAAATCACCCATCAGGTATT
>CAIXAQ010000855.1 GCA_903917425.1 uncultured Bacteroidales bacterium | reverse complement strand
AGTATCAGTACTTACGCCATAAATTTCCAGGTCATAATTCTTGCGGTATTCTTCGTAAAATTTCAGCACTTTAGGCATTTCCTGCTGACAGTGACCGCAAGTGCTTTCCCAGAAGAATAGCAGGGTATACCGGGCTTTGGTTGCTACCAACGAACGTGCAACATTGCTGGTGTCGAGCAATATCATATTAGGTGCCAGTTTGCCTAACAACAAAGGCTCCAGTGCATTTACGCGTTTTATAATGTTGGGTTTAACTTCCGGATACTGCCAGCCGACTTTGCCGGTCTCAAGGTACTTCCTTACGATATATACAAACAATGCATCATGACCCATCACCTGGGAGGTTTCGTATTTGAGCGAGAGATACCAGGCCGTATAGGTTTGCATTTCTTTATTTACGGCCGTCAGCATGATAATCCTGTCAATATCCGATTCCAATGAATCGAGTGTAGGAATGACCAGTTTGTCGAAATAATGATCTACTTTCTGTGCATATAAAGGTGTGTAAATGAGTCGGGGGTCATTAAAATTAAAGTTATCGAAGTAGTGTGATTTGTAGGTAGGGAAAATCAGGGTCGAGTCAATTTTGCCGTTCACTACAGGTACATACTGCATGTAGTCGGGATCGTTACTGGCTTTTATGAGTGTGGCCGATAAGTAAGTTGGATTTGAAGAATAAAACTCCTTGATATAATCTTTTGCTTCTTTATCAATGGATTCAATCCGTGCCTTGACTATGGCGACAGAATCGGTGCGGTCGCGGTTTGCCAGCACCCATTTGTTCAAAGGGAGGATTTCGGACTGCAAATCGCCCAGGTGTTTCATGTAGGCGAAAAAAGCTTTGTTATCGTCCGATCCTTTCACTTTCATGGTATTAACGGCATCGATAGGATCGCAGCTAAATTCCATTTGTTGAGTATCGGTAAGAAAAAAATCGAAATATTTACTCTTTTTTGCTCCTGCTACCAGGTACATGCCATCCTTCAGTTTTTCGGAGTCTTCGAAAACAAAGAACCCTTGTTTGTTCCTGAAAGCGGTGTCGTCGAGAAATTGTTTATTGGCATAATAGTGTGCCAGAATCAGTGCTGTATCTGCATTTCCCGTAAGTTTAACCGTAATTTTATACCCTTTTTCGGCTGCCAGTAACCCGGTACTAACCGCCATTGTCAAGATCAACACTACTAATTTTCTCATTTTTTTGAACTCTCTTTTTAAATTTTTAAACACCAATTTCAATCATCAATTAATATACCAAAACGTCCTCCATACTGTGTAATCCGAGCCATTTGTCATTTGCAATTATATCAACCTTAAGTTGCAGCCGACCTTTAAACTCAGGTATGGCAACCCTGATATCCTGCTTCAAAATCCCTGTAACATCGGCCTGTAGCGGCGTCCTGATCTCTTCCCAGTTTATTACGTCATTATTTGCCACCCAAAAGTAAGATAAAAATACCTTGTTGTTTATTCCTGAGTAAAGTGGTGTTTTCCCTTGATTCATAATTGTTACAGGTATCCAAACTGTATCCTTTGCCTGGTAGAATTTTTTGCTTCCGATAGTTATGCGCAGGCTGTTGGTGGTGTTACTGATGTTAGTATTTGGTGTTGAGTCATTTATTGTTCGGTACGGGCCAATGTCGAGGTGAAAATACCTTTTATTAAGCCAACTGTGATCTTTTAGTTCCCACCTGCGGAATATAAACTGATCAGCGGCTATTTTGTTGTTGTTGTTTTCAAAATACAGATCATCTTCAGGTGCAATGGTAATGGCGATGTCGTTACCATCGATAGCGCTAAGTAGCATAGATTCAATTGGATACGACCAGTTAAGCTGTGTGTAACCGTGGTCAATGAGCTTCGAAGAAACTATGAATTTGCTGCCGCCTTTTTGCCGTGCGGCTTCTATGAGTTGTTCCATCTGGGCAACCCTTTTCATGAATATTTCGCTGCCGTAATAAATAACAGCTAAGCGATACGCTATCAAAGCCGAAACAAGCAAAATTGAAATATTCAGCAAGCCAGGCCGACCTTCCTTTGGAAATCCGTATATCAACGGTATGAAAACAATCGGTACGAAAGGAAACATCACTTGTTCCATATAACGCGAGGGCGATGCCGTATAGGCCGAATTTACCAGGAATACGTAAACAAAAAAAGTGCCCGCAACCACCAGCAATCGGAACCATTGTTTACGGTTCACAAGCATGAAAACTACAAGGAAAAAAGCGATCAGCACTTCCGAGTAATACCGCAACATGAACAATCCCAGTATTTTATAATAGGAAGGGGTGATAAGCTGAAGGTATTGTTTGTTATCGGTATAATTAAATTGCCAGGCCATTTTCCCCGATTCGTAATCGCACATGATAAAATATTTGAAAACAATAGCTCCGACAAAAACCAATATTACCGGAAGATAATAGTTAAATGGCTTTACGGTTTCTTTGGTGTAGTCGTAAAACATCACGAAAATGAAAAGCATGAATGCCAGCGGATGGCTCAGAAGAATCAGAACTTCGAGTATAAGCAGCACAAAAATTACATTAAAGCGGAAAGGCAATCTCCAGATGGCATAAAAGGTAATAAGCAGCGGCACACCATAATACAGTTCAAACATGGGAGTGAAAAAACTATACATGATGCCAACTGTTTGCATCAGGATAATCAGCAAGCCCGAGCGCCGGTCGCGCAGGCCGTAATAAACAAAAAGGAAAAGCAGGTAGAAAAATATAACGTGACTAAGCGAATAGAGCAACAGTATGTATTTGATATCCAGTCCAATCCAAACACCTACCAGCGGGATGATTTGTGAAATCCCCAAAACTATACGCTGGCATTCGATCCAGAAAGTCTGGTTGTTGATAAACTGCGAAACGTAAAACCCTGAATCGGCGAAAATCCGCGCTTTGTACAAATAGGCTGCCAGTGCAAAAAGCACTAACCACGGGATATGCGGCACAATCCTGTTCACAACCATGTACCGATATTTGGGCCTGCGCAAAAAACGCCTCAGTCCCTTCCTGATTTCGGTTGCATCAACAATTTTTGCCATGGTGTAATTTATTTTTCTTAAGCTTCCTAACCGGATGAATCAATATTTTTCCTGTCTTTTAAATTCTGATGAAAGCATTAATCAGCATGAAACTTTTTCTCCCCGGCAGTTACTCTGATATTCAGGTTATTTGCTTCGGGGGGAATAGGGCACGAATACTTATGGTTGTAGGCGCAATAGGGGTTATAAGCTTCGTTAAAATCAAGTATGATCTTGTTTTCACCGGTTTCGGTAATATCCATGAATCTTCCGCCTCCATAGGTTTCTTTCCCATTAGTTTTATCGTTGAAAGGAATGAAGAGGTGCTTTTCGTAACCAGGTTTTTTTACGAGTTCAATATTCTGATACACATTCAGGGTAAGCGTTTTACCCTTGTGCTGAAACGTAACAACTCCGTAGAGCGAATACTCGGGAAGCCTTTCGGTGGTTGTTTTCATTAAAAAATGGGTTGCCTGGTCGAAGCGTTCAAAGTTGGCTTCCTTTCGGAATTTAACTTTTGGCTTGAAATAATTCAGGTTTTTAAAAGCAGCTTTTTCGTCTTCAGTCAAAGGCGATTTTTCGTCGCCAAGCATTTCTGTGTTTTTTAGCTTTCGGTCTTTTTCCACCTTTTTCAAATAGGCCGAACGGTTAAATTCTGCTGTATTCTGCGCCTTTGCTGCGCTACAGAATAACAGTGTGATGATAGAAAATGCAATAAGAATTCTCATGAATGCAGGCAAAATGAAGAATTTTGAAATTCAGTGCGAAGATATAAAATCGCGGGGTTCCTGCAATTACTTTGAGTGAGAAGAGCTAAACGTATCGTTTAAAAATTTGGTGATTATT
>CAIXAQ010000854.1 GCA_903917425.1 uncultured Bacteroidales bacterium | reverse complement strand
TGAGTAAAGTTAACCAGGAGACTTTTGTAACCCAGCAGAATGTTGTTCAGAACGAGAAACGACAGGGAGATAACAAGGCTTACTCGCAAAGTGAATACATGTCGACCAAGCTGATGTACCCTGAAACTCATCCATACGGGCATACCGTTATCGGCGAATTGGATGACCTTGCCGCCGCTTCGCTGCAGGATGTTATCGACTTCCATAACAAATATTATGGACCAAGCAATGCAACCCTGATAGTAGTGGGAGATATTACTATTGCCGAAACAAAGAAATGGATTGATAAATACTTTGCCGAGAGAAAATCAGGTCCGGCACCGGCTCCTCTTGCCAAAATGCCGGTAAAACTTAACGAAACTGTAAGAGCATATTGTGAAGACAACCTGGCCAATGCTCCCCGCCTTGGAATGGAATTTCCAACAGTTGAAGAATTTAACAATGATGCTTATGCACTCGAATTCCTGGGACGAATATTTGCGGGAAGCAAAAAATCGCCTCTGTATAAAGTAATTGTGGAAGATAAAAAACTTGCCCCCTCGGTTATGGCGCGCCAGGGCAGCAGCGAAATTGCAGGTGAGTTTGGTATAGTAGTTACTGCTTTCCCGACAGTAAAACTGGGTGATGTCGAAGCTGCTGTTAAAGAAGCATTCCTGCTTTTCGAAAAGGAAGGATTTACGGAGAAAGATGTTGAACGCCAGAAGGCTGGTATTGAATATGGTTTTTACAATTCGATCGCGAGCGATTTAGGGAAAGCCAGGCGTTTAGGCGATTACAATGTTTTTAACGGATCGCCCGATTATATGGCAACCGATTTCAATAACCGCATGAGCGTTACCCAAAAGGATATTTGGCGAGTTTATAATAAATATATCAAGGAGCAGAATTACCTACTCACCAGCATAGTTCCAAAAGGCAAAGCAGAATTGGCCGCTCCTGATTCGAAATTGTGGGTTGTAAAGGAAGAGTCCATCGATAATCAGGGAACAAAGAAAAAGGAAATTACAAATGCACCTTATGTGCCAATTACATCGCTGATCGACAGGACCATCGAGCCGGTGAAAGGTCCTGATCCGGTTGTGAATATTCCGGCTGTTTGGAATGATAAAACCTCCAATGGGATTCCGGTATACGGCATCCAAAAGAGCGAATTACCACTGGTCCAGTTTTCGGTTATTCTTAAAGGCGGAATGCTGCTCGACAATCCCGAGCTGATTGGAACCGGCTCATTAACAGCCCGTTTGATGAACCAGGGAACCAAAACAAAAACTCCTGTAGAATTGCAGGAAGCCATCAGGGATTTAGGAGCAAACATTAATGTTAACGGGGGCAAAGAATCCATTACAGTTTCAGGAAGCTGCCTTACCAGTAAACTGAACGAAACATTTGCGCTGGCCAAAGAAATGCTGCTCGAACCAAGGTGGGATGCAAAAGAATTTGAGCTGGCCAAAAGCCAGACCATTGAAGGATTGAAAAGAACAGAAACCGCGCCTGCATCGATTGCCCTGAATGTATTCGGCAAACTGGTTTATGGTTCCGATAATATCCTGGCTAACGAAGCTGCCGGAACGATAAACTCAGTGGGAAAAATCACGATCGATGATCTGAAGAAATACTATGAAAACTATTTCTCTCCATCAGTCTGTAAATTAAGTATAGTTGGAGACATTACACAGGAGAAAGCTGTTGCCTTGTTCAACGGATTAAAGGACTGGAAAGCGAAAGACGTTACGATTCCTGCTGTTGCCGCAATTTCACCGGCAAAACCGGGTATTTATTTTATTGATATCCCGAATGCAAAACAATCGCAGGTCTTTGTAGGTCATACAGGACCCAGCTTTATAAATCCTGATTATTATAAAGCTGTTGTTGTAAATTACAAACTTGGCGGTGATTTCAG
>CAIXAQ010000853.1 GCA_903917425.1 uncultured Bacteroidales bacterium | reverse complement strand
TACTCACACTCATCCTGTTTTCCATGATACTTTTATCATGTAAAAAGGATTTTGAACAAATCGATACCAACCCGCAGAGTTTTACCACCGCCAGCGATGGTTCCCTTTTCAATGGCGTGATCCAGACTTTGTTACCCGGCGGTAACGAACAGTTTTATGTAAATAACGAAATATTGTACAAGCAAACGCAACAGGCCGCCCTTACACAGGCAGCCTGGGGCAATTACACCATCGGCACCGAGGATATCTGGCAAAATTATTACAAGGCACTGCCTAACATCAGGGAACTGGAGAAACGTTTTAACAATTATACACCTTCGCCGGCCATTACCAACATGAAAGCCATGCTAGCCATCACCCTGGCATATAAAACCTTTAAACTTACCGACCTTTTCGGCGATATTCCTTTTTCGGAAGCCGGCTATGGTTTTCAGAACCAGAAATATTTACACCCGAAATACGACAAGCAGCGCGACATCTACCTTTCGCTGCTGGATGATCTGAAAATGGCAGCTGACAGCATAAATATTACCGCCACAGCGGAGCCTTTTGCCACTTTTACTTCGTTCGATATGTTATTTGGTGGTGACCTTCAAATGTGGCGGAAGTTTGCCAATTCACTGCGTTTGCGTTATGCCATGCGTATGTCGGGCAAAGAACCGGAACTGGCCGGCAATACTATCAAAGAAATTATCGAAAACAAACTTCCTGTGCTGACCGGTTATAATTTTACAGTTCCCGTGCTCGAATGCGCTGCTATTGTGCCGGCAAGCGTGGGTTATAAGAACAGCAGTGTCAGCTGGTCGTTTCGTGAGCATAAAGGACTCAGAATGGGATCAAACATCTGGCAGCAGTTTTCAACGAATGCCGATCCTGAAGGAAGCGGGATTTTTGATCCCCGTGCATACATTTATTTCGAAGGCGACGCTTATAACAAATGGAAACCGTTCCCTCAGGTACCCGATGCTACAACACCCTCATCGCAGGGAGCCCCTTACGAAGGCTATCGCGATAGTGATGGGGGTTACGCAATTAAGGACAGTGTAAATTATTCTCCTTTCAATTTCATTATGATTGACGATGAAAATTTTATGCCTGTCATTCTGATGACAAGTGCAGAAGTCCATTTTATTAAGGCTGAAGCCTATTTCAGTGGAATAGGGGTTGCCATGGACAAAGATGCTGCTGATGTGGAATATATGAATGGAATCGGAACCTCTGTACAATGGTGGACTGAACTTTCGAAAAAGCTCAAATTACCGCTTTCGGGAATAAAATTTACTGATAAAATCACAATCCCATCAGGCTTAAATACCGTTTCGGTGATAAATCACTTTGGTTCGTGGAACGCCGCAACGGAGGAACAAAAACTTGATTTTATTTATACCCAGCGCTGGATCGATTCATTCCGTCAGCCCTGGGAGGCCTATGCCGAAGCCCGACGCACCGGTCGCACCCCACGCGAAGGCGCCACTATTGCTCATTACCGCCTGCCCTATCCGCCTTCGGAATCACAGTACAATACCGAAAACTGGAATGCCGCAAAAGCCAGCCAGGGCGGAGAAGACCCATCCGTAAAAATGTGGTGGATGCTTTAACAGTGTGGTATTTCCACCTGATTTTTCTCTATAAATGAAGCCAAAAGAAATTAACCAATAAACACCATAAACAATGAGAAAACTTTACGCTAAATCAATGATAATCCTGGTGCTGATGTTGCTGGCCGCATCTTCCGGGTTAAAAGCCCAGACGAATCAGTACCTGCATTTCGATATGGTCGACGATCATGTGTTGCTCGAAAACGGCTCTCAATACATAGCCAACAAACCAGGGATATCTATCACCGGTTGGTTCTACGATGATGCTTTGGCTTATGGACAGGGTTTAATGGGCTTTCGCGGATCCCAGGGATTTTATATGATCCAGTTGGCTGACGGAAAAATAGAATGCCGGTTTATAAACTCATCCAATGTACTGTTCGAATACGTTGCGCCAGCCAATACAATTATTCCCCACGTATGGCAACATTACGCATGGGTTTACGATGGCACAGCCATTAAATTGTATCTAAACGGAAACCTGAAAGGAAGTAAAGCCGCCAACGGTACCTTTACGGCTACAAATGTCGCCTTTGCCATTGGCCGGAGTATTGCCGGGGGTGGGCTTAATTTTTTCTGGGGTGGACGTATCGACGAGGTTTCGGCCTGGTCGAAAGCTCTCACACAGGCCGAAATACAAGGCATGATCGCCAACGAACTTGTCGGGAATGAGGCAGGATTGCAGATGTACTATAAATTCAACCAGGGAGTGCCCGGGGGAAACAACACCTCCATTACCAAACTCACTTCAAAGGTTTTTTCGCCTGAGCGTGATGCCGACATCCTGAATTTTGCCATGACCGGGCCAACCTCAAATTTCAACGGAACCCTGGACGTCACTTACCAGGCCATTTCGTTTCCACAAATACCAAACAAACTGAATACAAGCCCAGCTTTCCAGGTTGATGCCACGGCAACTTCCGGGCTTGCCGTCGAGTTTAGTATTCTTTCGGGACCGGCTTCCATAGTTGGAAACACAATTACACTCACCGGCGATACCGGCCTGGTTTCGGTGAAAGCCACCCAACCCGGAAATGCACAGTACGACCCCGCTGAACCTGTAATACAAAGTTTCAGGGTTTTGAATCCAAGCCTGCATGTTCCTGATATTGATCCTCGTAACCCTTTGGCAGGAAACATGCCCATACCCTCACTTTCGCAGATACAGCTTGCCTGCATATCCACAATCACTTATCCCGAATTGTTTTCGGTTACGGGGGTTCAGTTCCGGGTGAACGGGCAAACCATTGACGCCCAGAATTTCTGGAACGGGCATTTTACAGCCTGGTGGACTCCTCCAACTTATGGAAATTATGCTATTGAGATCCTTTCGAAAAATAATTTCGGCGCGGTAGCCTCAAAAATCGTAAACATTAACATTGTACCCGTTGCTTCCACTGTTACGGTGGATGCTTTTAAAGAT
>CAIXAQ010000852.1 GCA_903917425.1 uncultured Bacteroidales bacterium | reverse complement strand
GTCCGTTACCAGTTCTGGAACCAACTTAAATTCGAAGTGCTGGTTTTGCGCGAGTATTTTGGGCTGGCGTTTTATAAATTGAGAGGCTGGATATAAGCATGAACTATCTACCTTTCCCTCCCAATAACCTGTCTGCCAGCGCTGCTTCTCCCATTTTAGCCAGCGATTGCCTGATCCACTGCCGGTTTTCGGGTTTGTACCAGAAGAAAAACTTCCGCTGATCTTCCTTTTCCTGCCGGCTACGGGCAGTAAAAACCTGCTCGCCTGTGTAAGGATGAATACCTGAATAATATATGGCGCTTGCCAGGGTCAAAGGTGTGGGCGTAAAATCCTGAACCTGTTCCAGTTGAAAGCCCATTTCGCGGGTTTCGCAAGCCAGGTGCGCCATATCGGTCAAGTCGCTGCCGGGATGACTCGAAATAAAATAAGGAATGATCTGCTGGCGGAGGCCTTCCTGCTGGTTCAGTTTATCAAATGTTTGTTTAAACTGGTGAAACAACTTGAACGAAGGCTTCCGCATAATTTTCAGTATGTGATCGCTTGTATGTTCGGGTGCCACTTTCAGCCGGCCTGAAACATGGTTTTTAACCAGGTTTCGTGTATAATCCGTTAATCCGAATCGTTTATCATCCTCAGCGCTGCGGCCAATCAGCATATCGTAACGTATTCCGCTGCCGACATAGATCTTCTTAATGCCTTTAATGGCTGCTGCCTGTTTGTATAGATTAGTCAGCGGCTTGTGATCGGTATTCAGGTTGTTGCAAATGGAAGGAAAAATACAGGAAGGTCTCTTGCATTTCTCGCAAATATCCAGGTCGAAGCCCTGCATCTTATACATATTGGCCGATGGGCCACCAAGATCGGAAACATTGCCGCTGAAGTCAGGCATTTGAGTAATAGACTTTACTTCATTCAAAATTGATTTCTCCGAACGGCTCGAAATAAATTTTCCCTGGTGCGCACTCAGGGTACAAAAAGCACAGCCACCGAAACAACCGCGGTGCATGGTAACCGAATGCCGTATCATTTCGTAAGCCGGCACCGTGCCCCGTTTTTTGTATTTCGGGTGCGGAAGGCGGGTGTAGGGCAAAGCATATACGTCATCCAACTCCTTCGAAGTCATTAAAGGGAATGGCGGATTAATTATCACAGCCTTATTACCTGAAGGCTGTATTAGCTTTTTTGCGGAAGCTTTGTTGCTTTCCTGTTCTATGTGTTTAAAAGATTCACCAAATGAGTTTTTGTCTTTCAGGCAGGCCGTAAAAGAGGGAAGTGTGATCGAATTTACCTTGTTTTCAAATTCCGCTACGGATGCTTCCGGCACTACAAAACCCGTCTGGGGAATATCGGTGATCCAACCCACTTCTGGATTTTCATTCAGCCTTTTTAAAACCTCAACAATTCCTTTTTCGGCCATTCCATAAACCAGCAAATCGGCACCACTGTCAATAAGTATGGAAGGTTTGAGCGTATCCGACCAGTAATCGTAATGTGCCAGGCGGCGCATACTGGCTTCGATACCACCAATCACAACGGGAACATCGGGGTATATTTTTTTCAGAATTTGCGTATAAACTACGGTGGCATAATCTGGCCGGAAACCGGCTTTACCTCCTGGTGTATAAGCATCATCGGATCGCAAACGTTTTCCGGCAGTGTAATGATTTACCATGCTATCCATATTTCCGGCAGCCACGGCAAAACAAAGCCTGGGTCTGCCAAATTTGCGGAAATCGCGCAGATCGTCTTTCCAGTTAGGTTGCGGAACAATAGCAACAGTAAAACCTGCATTTTCAATAACCCTGGCAATTACAGCCGTTCCAAATGCAGGATGATCCACATAAGCATCGCCCGAAATAATCACCACATCCACTTCGTCCCAGCCACGGGCCAGCATTTCATCGCGTGTTATAGGAAGCCAGGCATTCAAAGGGAGTTGATCCATTGGAGGTTGAAAATTTATGCAAAGATACGGATTGAAGGAATATCGGCTATCTTTGTGTTTCCCGTACAATTGAGTAAAGGATAATGGCATTTCAGCCGAAAACCTTATTTCATAGCTTTCCTGGCGAATCACATAGTGTCCCTGTGTTTAATTTTTTTACCGCGAAGACGCAAAGGGAATGCAAAGAGCGAATAATTTGGAAAACGCAACAGTAGAAATTATGATTCAATCCGGTAAAAACCCTTCTGAACAATTCAAAATCCGCCCTGCTGAAGAAAGTGATGTAAAACTCATCCTTCAGTTTATTAAAGGACTCGGAGAATACGAAAAACTCAGCCACGAAGTAGTAGCTACAGAGGCCAAACTACGTAAAACCTTGTTCGAACAAAAAATGGCCGAAGTCATCATCGGTGAATTTGGCGGTGAACCTGTCGGATTTGCCTTGTTTTTTCATAATTATTCTACCTTTTTAGGGCAAGCCGGTATTTACCTGGAAGATTTGTACGTAATACCTGAAATGCGCGGAAAAGGTTTTGGCAAAACCATGTTAAAGCACCTTGCAAAACTTGCTGTAGAACGGGATTGTGGCCGCCTCGAATGGGCATGCCTCGACTGGAACGAGCCATCTGTTTGTTTCTATAAAGGTTTAGGCGCAAAAGCACTGGATGATTGGACGGTTTACCGGGTTACAGGGGAAACATTGATAGAAATGGCGAAGAGTTAATGGGGTTTCAATGTTTCAGGGTTTCACGTTTCAGGGTTTCACGTTTCAGGGTTTTAATGTTAGTTTTTTAGAGGTTAGAGACGCGATGCCTCGCGTCTCCTGAATGATAAAAAATCAAATT
>CAIXAQ010000851.1 GCA_903917425.1 uncultured Bacteroidales bacterium | reverse complement strand
GTGATCATGCCGTTGGTGAAGATTAAAACGTAGAGACGCGATGCCTCGGGTCTCTACTTGAAAATCGGAATCAAAAATTAAAGAATAAATGGTTAATGGAAAATGGTTAAATGGTCCTCCCCTAAAACCTAATCCCTAACCCCCAAAACATAAGAAAATGGTTAATGGAAAATGGTTTAATGGTCGCCCCTAAAACCCAATCCCTAACCCCTAAAACCTTAGAAAATGACCGAAATTACTTCCGCCATTCAGCTCATCCCTCTTCAGCATTACATTATACTGAGCGTTACGCTTTTCAGTATTGGAATGATGGGTGTTTTATTCAGGCGAAATATTATTGCAATCCTGATGTGCCTTGAGCTGATGTTCAACTCTGCTAACTTGTTGCTGGCGGCTTTTTCAGCCTATCATTCCGATCCATCGGGACAGGTTTTCGTCTTTTTTATCATGATTGTGGCAGCCGCTGAAGTTGCAGTCGGACTTTCGATTGTTGTAATGATGAAACGCAATGTTGAATCGGTAGATATTAACCTTCTGAACCGTTTAAAATGGTAGAACAAATTCCAAATATAAACCTTGCATGGCTTGTTCCCGCTTTCCCGTTAATGGGTTTCCTGGTAACAGGTTTGGCGAATAAAAGGTTAAAGCATAACCAGGCCGGAGTAATTGCCAGTGCGATGGTACTGCTTTCATTTCTTGTATCCATTGTTTTGTTTTTTATCCTGCGCTTATCCGGACAAAATGAAGCAACTATTACTCTTTTTAACTGGATTTCCATTGGCGGAATGAATATTCCTTTTGCTTTCCTAATCGATCATTTGTCACTGACAATGATGCTGATTATTACCGGCGTCGGGGCTCTGATTCATATTTATTCCATTGGTTACATGCACGAGGATGAGCGTGTGAATTCTTTCTTCGCTCAGATGAATCTGTTTACATTCAGCATGTTGTTGCTGGTAATGGGTGCAAATTACCTGGTACTTTTTATTGGGTGGGAAGGCGTCGGGCTATGCTCCTACCTGCTGATTGGGTTCTGGTTTAAAAATCCGGCTTACAACTATGCCGCCCGAAAAGCATTTGTAATGAACCGTATAGGTGATCTCGGATTTATTCTTGGGATAATCCTTCTTTTCTTCACTTTTAAAACAGTAACGTTTTCGGAAATATTTACACAAGCTTCAGGTTTACAGGCCGGTGCACCGGTTATTACACTAATTACTTTATTGCTCTTGGTTGGAGCCGTTGGTAAAAGTGCGCAGATTCCTCTTTTTACCTGGTTGCCCGATGCTATGGCTGGTCCTACACCGGTTTCGGCACTAATTCATGCTGCTACTATGGTAACGGCAGGTATTTACATGATTGCAAGGTCAAGCATTCTTTATAACCTGGCTCCGTTTGCACTCAATGTCATAATTGTAATTGGATTAGCAACGGCTATAATTGCAGCTTTAATCGGTTTGAAACAGAATGATATTAAGAAAGTTCTTGCCTACTCTACTGTTTCGCAGTTAGGATATATGTTCCTGGCACTGGGACTTGGTGCTTACTCAGCAGGTGTTTTTCATGTTACCACGCATGCATTTTTCAAAGCACTTTTATTCCTTGGAGCCGGAAGTGTAATTCATGCCATGGGCGGCGAACAGGATATACGAAAAATGGGCGGACTTCGTAAAAAGATGCCACTCACCTATTTTACATTTCTGGCTGCCACGCTTGCAATTAGCGGAATTCCGCCGTTTTCCGGCTTTTTCAGCAAAGACCTTATTCTTAGTAAAGCTTTTGAACACAGCATAATTCTCTATATCCTGGCACTTGGCGGCGCGTTGATTACCTGTTTCTACATGTTCCGCCTGCTTTACCTGGTATTTTT
>CAIXAQ010000850.1 GCA_903917425.1 uncultured Bacteroidales bacterium | reverse complement strand
TCCTGAAAATGTAGAACGTTGGGACACCGAACTGGCCACCGTTTATAACCGCGGTTTCTGGGAAGGCTATTATATGGGCCGGAAACTGGGCGATTGGTCGCCAGTGCATGGTTCGCAAGCTACCACAAAAAAAATATACGTGGGAATAGTTGCCAATTACTTTGGCAAACTGGGTATTGCTCATATACGCATGGATTCGCACGATATTTCGAATGGCGACCTTCTAGAAATTATCGGTCCGACCACCGGCGTTTACGAAGCCGTAGTTTCGGGACTGGTTAAAAATGAGCAGCCTTGCGAGATTGCCGTTAAAGGCGAAAACCCAACTTTCCCGGTTATACGTGCTGTCAGGCGCAGCGACAAAGTATATAAAATTGTGGCAAATACGTAGTTTTTGCACCCATTTTCAACATCCAACATCCAACATCCCACATCTCACATCCTACGTCCCACATGCTTACCAACCACCATACCCACAGTTTATACTCCGATGGCTCGTCGCAGCCGGAAGAATATATCATTGAAGCTATTGCCAAAGGGTTTCATATCCTTGGTTTTACGGAGCATTCGCCATTGCCGTTCGAAAATTCGTTTTCATTTCGGAAGGAAAACAAAGCGGAATACATTGAGTTGATGCAAAACCTGAAACAGAAATATAGCGAAGAGATTACTGTTTATACAGGCATGGAAATGGATTTCATTCCCGGTATATCCGAAAACTTTAGTAAAGTTAAAGCAGAGTATAAACTTGATTACCTGATTGGTTCAATACACCTGGTGCGACCCGAAAATAGCGAAGAACTTTGGTTCACTGATGGTCCCAACTACGAAACTTACGATGAGGGATTGAATCAATTATTTGGCGGGGATATTAAAAAAGCCGTTACAACTTATTACCGGCAGTTGAACGAAATGATTGAATCACAGCACTTTGATGTTATTGGTCATTTCGATAAAATAAAAATGCACAACCGCGATCGCTTTTTCAGGGAAGATGAACCCTGGTATAAAGAATTGATAAGTGAAACCATGGTATTGATACAGGACCGCGATATTATTGTCGAAGTAAACACGCGCGGCATATATAAACAGCGGTCTGAAACAACGTACCCTGGTATCGATACCCTGAAACAGATCAGGGAAATGCGCATACCGGTGATGGTAAATTCCGATGCTCACAAACCTTACGAAATTGATCTGGCAATGGAGCAGGGATTTTCGTTACTGAAAGAAGCCGGGATTAATGAAGTAGTCTTTTACAAAGGAAACGGATGGGGGTTTGATGCAATAAAATAAAATTAAAGTGTAGAGCTCTTATTGAAATTATGATGAATTTTTAAGTTTTGTTTGGCAACCTCATAAACTAAACCGGTTCTGTCAGCATCCTATATATCTCGATATCACCATCCTCTGTATTTCCGAAGTTCCTTCGCCTATTTGCAGCAAACGCTGGTCGCGGTAAAAGCGTTCGATAGGGTAATCTTTCATCAGGCCATACCCGCCGTGAATCTGAACGGCTTCATCAGTTACTTCTTTAGCTATTTCGGAGCAATAAAGTTTCGACATCGCAGCTTCTTTTGCAAAAGGCAAATGATTATCTTTCAACCAGCATGCTTTGTAAAGAAGAGTCCTGGCGAGTTCAATTTTAGTAGCCATATCTGCCAGTTTAAACCCAATAGCCTGGAATTTAGAAATGGGTTGCCCGAATTGTTTCCGCTCCTGGGCATAATTTAACGCCATCTCGAAAGCACCTTGTGCACAGCCCAAACCCATGGCTGCTATGGATAAACGACCATTGTCCAACGTGCTTAGCATAATCCGGGAGCCGTCACCCACTTTTCCAAGTACATTTTCGTACGGTACGCGGCACTCGTCGAAGAAAAGTTCGGCTGTATCGCTGGCACGCCACATCATTTTGCCATGCATGGCACGCCGTGTAAATCCGGGTGTATCCTTTTCGACAATAATGGTGGTAAATTCCTTTTTACCATTCGTCTCGCCGGTTACAGCCTGTACGGTGGCGCCGGCCGAAATATCCGAAGCCCCGTTTGTGATAAATATTTTAGATCCGGTGATCACCCACTCACCATTCTCGATATGAGCGTGGGTGCGGGTTCCCCGGGAGTCGCTGCCGGCATCGGGTTCAGTAAGTCCGAAAGCCCACAGAGCCTCACCGGTGCACAGTTGTGGAATGTATTTTTGCTTCTGTTTTTCGGTTCCATAATAAAACAAGGGCCCGATTCCCAGCGAATTATGCGCAGCCACGGTTGCAGCCTGTGACCCATCCACACGGGCAAGTTCTTCAACAGCAATGATATAAGATAAGGTGTCCATGCCTTGTCCGCCATAATCCACGGGAGTGCTTATGCCAAATAAACCAAGCTGACCCATACTCAGCGTTAACTCGGGCGAAAAATGGCCTTCGTCATCGAGTTCGCGAGCCAGAGGTTTTATTTCACGTTCGGCAAAATCGCGGACCGCTTTGCGGATACTTTGTTGTTCTTCGGTAAGGTGGAAATCCATATTGTTTTGATATTTAATGATTTTAAATGATGTATTCAGGTTGTTTTAGCATTGATCGACAGCGTTATCCAGACAATCCAAAGCAATAAATTCATCGCTAGAGCGACAAAAGGAAACCAGAAAGCCAGTATTGTTGAAAATGTGTAAACAACTAACCCAAGCTGAGTGGTACGTTTTATTCCCTGAATCACTTCTATATTGACACTCTGGTGTATGAGCATTTTAGGTTTCATAACCGTTTGAAGCAGAAGTATCCACCCAAGGCAATTCACAACCCCTCCAAAACAATAAAACGCAATGGCAGGTTTTGCATATTCTGTTCCAATGTATTCGGCCAACAAAGCTGTAGGGAAGGGCATAAAGGTGATGGTAAGAAGCAAAAAACCATTGGCATACAGAAATGTGCGCGACGATTTATCAAGAATATTGAACAGATAATGATGATTTACCCACGATACCAGGATGATGCCAAAACTCAGGAAAAAGGCAAAAAAGGATGGCCAGAGGCGCATCAAACTATTCCAAAGATCTGCAACCGAATGAATTGTA
>CAIXAQ010000849.1 GCA_903917425.1 uncultured Bacteroidales bacterium | reverse complement strand
TTTGAAATGGAAAAGATTTTTGAATTAATTATTCAGTTTTGCGCATATATCATTCTTTGAGAGGCTTCGGCATTAATATGGAATCAATGAATACTTTATCTTAAATATTCACTAACCACGTGCTGAATACCTTTTTTGACACTGTTCCGGGTTTGATTTTTAAAACTTACCGGAGTTTCGCTTTCGTCAGCATCAACAACTCTTTTAGTAAGGAAAAAGTCCGGGGTTCAACTGTCTCAATATGTAGCATCTGAATTCATTTACTGGCCGGTCAATAATGGCGCTGGCAAAATGGATGGTATGAAGTGGTAAATACTTAGCATTCAACAAGGCCGATGTCACTTTTTCGTCGCCATAATATCTTCTGCATTGTCGAATATCCTCAACATCACCACGCTCAAAAACCCGTTCGATTATGAAATTGGCTTTGGCATCGTAATCCAATTGCTCAAAGTTAACATCCCAAAAGATGCGCTTTTCGAATATCGGTATTGCTTTGTGGTTCATACTGCGAATATACTAAAAGAATGGGGTTCAAATATCAAAGTTTAATTTCTTTCCAATGCTTTCTCTAAATTCATCGTCTCCTTAACCTTGATTCCCTTCTCCGTTTTTTCCAACAGGCAACACTCATTATAAGCATCATGTTCGAAAAACAAAATATACTGATTTTCAGCCGCTTCTATCATAAAAGCTTCCTTTTCGGTAAGCGAAATCAAGGGCTGCGTATCATAACTCATAATATACGGAAGCGGCACATGCGCTGCAGTAGGTGTTGTATCTGCCATAAAAACAACGGTGTGACTCCCTGCTGAGATAAAGGGAATAGCCTGGCCAACTGTGTGCCCATTAAAAATTCTAACGTCGAAACCGGGGATCAACACAAAAGGGCCGTCGAATAATTTCAGCTTTCCACTTTCGGCGACAGGAATCATGTTTTCGTGCAGGAAGGATGCCTTTTCGCGGCGGTTCGGACGGGTTGCCCAGTCCCACTGAGGTTTACTCAGCCAATGCACAGCATTCGGGAAGGTTAGTTCATATCCTGTATGATCGGCATTGTTTTTAACGGTACCTCCGCAATGATCGAAATGAAGATGCGTGAGAAAAACATCGGTAATGTCTTCGGGTATAAAACCCGCTTCGAGTAAGGATCCTATCAGATTCTGATCGCCATTGAGAAAATAATGCGCAAAGAACTTTTCATCCTGCTTCTCCCCTATCCCATTGTCAATCAATATTCGCCTGTCGCCATCCACCACCAGCAGGCAGCGCATGGCAAGGTTTATCAGGTTGTTCTCATCGGCAGGATACGCCTTGTTCCAGATGCTTTTTGGCACAACGCCAAACATAGCACCGCCATCGAGTTTGAGATTGCCGGTGTGAATAGGATATAATTTCATTTCAGCGAAGTTTTTTTATCAATATAACAACACAAACTTCGGATATTTGTTATTACCAACCAATAAAACACTTCATATCTTCAATCCTATTTGTTGTTGTACTTTTGCGTCATGCAATTTATCGACACACACACCCATTTGTATTTAAGTGAATTTGAAACCGACAGGGAAGCCGTTGTTCAGCGAGCCATTTCCTGTGGGGTGGAAAAAATGCTGCTGCCTAATATTGATACCACTTCATGGAAACCGATGTTTGAACTCTGCACTCAATTTCCGGAAAACTGTTTTCCCATGGCCGGGATTCACCCCACTTCGGTTTTGCCCGAAAGCATTAACAATGAATTAAATGAACTTAAAATAAATCTTGAAACCGGTAGATTTATCGCCATTGGTGAAATAGGCATTGATCTGTACTGGGATAAAACTCAGCAGGGTTTGCAGGAAGAAGTGTTCCTTTTTCAGTTGCAACTTGCAAAAAAATACAAGCTGCCGGTGGCTATCCATGTGCGCAAATCGTTTGATGAAGTCTGGAAGATACTGAAACAGGAAACAGGCCCGGAATTAAGGGGAGTTTTTCATTGTTTCCCCGGTGATGAAATTCAGGCTCGGCATGTGATAGATGCCGGTTTTCTGTTAGGTATCGGAGGAGTGGTGACATTTAAAAATTCGGGTCTGCAGAAAGTTGTTTCTGCAGTGGGTCCGGGGCATATTATACTCGAAACCGATGCGCCATTCCTGGCTCCGACCCCCTATCGCGGTAAGCGGAATGAGCCTGCTTATATCCCTGTCATTGCTGAAAAAGTGGCAGAGATTTGCGGTAAGCCGGTAGAAGAAGTGGCAGAGATTACAACTCAGAATGCCTGGAAATTATTTAGTTTAGGAAATTGAGGGAAACTCAACCCCGACCTCTCTTTAAAAAGAGAGGGGTGACTACACCCTCAAAAATTAATTAATGAGTTAAAACCCATCTAAAAATAAATGCTCCTCTACCCCCTCTCTTTCCTTCAAAGAAGGGGGCAGGGAGTGAGTTTAAAATCCTAACCCCATGCGAACCCCTTCACTCCTCATCATATACACCGGCGGCACCATCGGGATGGTAAAAAACCCGCTCACCGGGGCCCTGCAGCCCTATCATTTCGAAGATATTTATAAACTGATGCCGGTGCTGCGGAATTTCGACTACAACCTGCAATCCATTTCATTCGACCCGCTTATCGATTCCTCTAATGTGACCCCCTCGTTTTGGGTAAAACTGGCAACAGTGATTGAAGAAAACTATGAAAAGTACGATGGTTTTGTCGTGCTGCATGGTACCGATACCATGGCTTATTCGGCTTCGATGCTGAGTTTTATGCTCGAGAACCTGAATAAACCCGTGATTTTCACCGGGTCGCAACTGCCGATGGGCGTGATCCGCACCGATGGCCGCGATAATTTTATCAATGCCATCGAGATTGCCGCAGCACGAATCGACGAAACCCCCATGGTTCCCGAAGTCGCCATTTATTTTGAAAACAAACTGATGCGCGGCAACCGCACCAATAAATACAATGCCGAAAACTTTAATGCTTTCCTGTCGGGCAATTACCCTCCTTTAGCCGAGGTGGGCGTGCATATCCGCTACAATACGGAACAAATCCTGAAACCCAATTTCAGGAAACTGAAAGTTTACAAAAACCTGGACAACAGTGTATTGATATTGAAACTTTTCCCGGGTATAGCCGAAGTTGTTGTCAAAAATGCCCTGCAGATCGAAGGTCTCAAAGGCGTTATCCTCGAAACCTATGGTGCCGGCAATGCGCCAACCGATATCTGGTTTATTGATGCTTTGATCCAGGCGATCGGCAAGGGAATCATTATTTACAATGTAACCCAGTGCAAAGGCGGTGCCGTGGATATGGGCAAATACGAAACCAGCATGAAACTCAGCCAGATTGGTGTGATTGGCGGATCCGATATTACTACCGAATCGGCCATTGCCAAAATGATGTTCCTATTAGGACAGGGATTTAATAACGAAGAAATAAAAAGGCTGCTCCAGGTTTCACTGAGGGGGGAACTGACGGCGTGATGAGTTTGAGAGGGGCGACAAGGTGAGGAGCGAAGGGGCGAAACGGTGAGGGGCGACTGGGTGACTTTGTGAGAGGCGACCGGGCGAAAGCGAAAAACAGACCAGTGTATTAAGAATCAAATCTTTCAATGTGATGTTTTTCCGGGTATACTATTTCAGTAAGGAATTAAAAACATTAAACGCAGAACGCTAAATGTAAAAGTATCGCAAGCCCCCTTACTTTTTCGTTCTTAATTTAATGTTAGGTGTTTTTCATTGCTTTTTAGCTCCTGCTTGAGACTTCGGCGTGAGCTCAGTCGAACGCTCAGTCGAACGCTCAGTCGAATGATTCTGGCTTTTCCAGGCTTAGGAGTAAGCCACCCGGTTTTGGTGGCAGAACAGACTAAGACTGTCAAGGCATTAATTACTCTTACAGAAAAACACCTCTCCAATGCCGCCGGCAGCGCCTTACGGATTGATTTTTTTTGTATTTTTGAAATCGTTTGTTGACTCTTCACTATTGTAGGTTATACCCGTTTTTTCTATATTGATATGGCTGGCAAGCAATTATAATTTAACTTTGGCATACATTACCTTAAAACGCTCGTTGCACCCAGGCCTGTTACTTTAATTAGCTTACCCAAAATGCGAATTGCTACCCGCCGTCTTTTTATCCGCTTGTTGCTTGCTTTGACGGGGGTGTGGGGGAGTGTGGGGGGTGTAGTAAAAGGACAGACTTCAATCCAGAATTTTGGAACTGGGACTGGTTCTCATACTAGCCAGACTGGTTCTACAACGTTTATTCCAAACCCAACCCCATCAAGTTCAGGAACTACATATGCAAGAGCGGGTAACACTGCTGCAAATGCAACAATAAACAGAGTTACTACTTCAAATCCTTTAGGTACGACTGGAGCATTTGTGAGAGCTGTTGCATCTACTTCAACCTCTTGTTCCAAAATGTCACCTATTGTAGGTTATGCAAATGGTACATCTTTTTACACTAAAATGACTGTTTTATTTGGCGATGCTGCTGGTACAGGAGCAGCGGCAACAGGTACATGGCAATTTGTTCAAGGTGCTGGTACTAATTTTTCTGACAATCAATTGATTCAAACTTCCCAAGCATTTGTAGGTTTACAATTTACATATGGAGCATCATCAGCCTTAACTCTTAATTATTTAAGTAATACTTCATGGATTGTTGGTAGTTTAACATCATCTGCATTAGCACAAACAACAGTTTATACTATAGAAATAGTTGGCAATAATACTTCTTCAGGAACTATTAATTACACTTATAATGGTGTTGCCAAGAGTGTTGCTTTTGGAACATTTGATTTATATATTAATGGCACACAATATGGCAGCAATCTAGCTAAAGGTGCAATAACTGCTGGTAACAATATAAATGCTATGCAATATATTGGTATAAGTAGCACATCAAATGCGGCTAACTTATTTGTTGATGATGTTGTTGTTTATAATACAGTTCCAGCTGTCATCGGGAGTTTAAATCAGCTTGATTGGGTCAACCTACAGTGGCCATCCACAGGTACAATTGCCCTGGGTGGAGATTATAGTGTATATGCCCAAGTATATGAATCTGGTGTAACTAATGCTGTCGGCCAGGGGGCAGGTATTTCTTGCTGGATCGGTTACAGCGCATCCAATTCCGACCCAAGCGGTGCAGGTTGGACGTGGATTCCTGCAAATTATAATTTGGATGTTGGAAACAACGATGAATACGGGGTTAACATTGGTCCGTCCATACCTGCATCAGGTACTTATTATTTAGCCAGTCGTTTCCAGCAAGCAACTGCTCCTTTTATATATGGTGGATGTAATGTTGGAGGAGGAGGTTTTTGGGATGGGACAAATAATGTGTCGGGCAACCTGATTGTAAATCCTCCTCCACAAATCGATTGGGCTAACCTGCAATTTCCATCAAGTGGTACAATATCCCTGGGTGGGAACTTTAATGTTTACGCTCAGGTTTTTAAATCGGGAATTACTGAGCCGGCCGGCCAAGGTGCAAATATTTCTGCCTGGATCGGATACTCCTCGATTAACAGCAATCCTTCCGGATCGGGTTGGACATGGATACCGGCAAGCTTTAACGTTCAGGTTGTAAATAATGATGAATACTTTGCCGACCTTGGAATAGCCATTCCTGCCGTAGGGACATATTATTATGCCAGCAGATTCAAATATGGACTGGCAGATTATGTATATGGCGGGTATAATATTACCGGTGGTGGTTTTTGGGATGGTGCCGCTAATTTATCTGGAATATTGACAATTAATCCTGCAATTACGCAGGTTGTAATCAGCCAGGTATATGGAGGTGGAGGGAATTCAGTAGCCACTTATAAAAATGATTTTATCGAACTTTTTAACCGTGGTACAACCTGTATAAGTCTTACTGGTTGGTCGGTTCAGTATGCTTCAGCAAGCGGTAATGCATGGGCAGCCACTAATCTTACTAATGTTACATTAGCACCTGGGCAGTATTATCTTATTCAAGAAGCTGCTGGTGGTGGAGGAACTACAAATCTTCCAACTCCTGATGCAACTGGAAGCATTGCAATGTCTAATTCTGACGGTAAAGTTGCGTTGGTTAATAATACAACCGCTCTCACTGGCAGTTGTCCTAAGGGATCGTACATCGTTGATTTTGTTGGTTATGGCTCAGCCAACTGTAGTGAAGGGGTATCACCGACTGGCGTACTTTCAAATGCCACAGCAGCAATACGGAAATCCAACGGATGCATAGATACTGATCAGAATTCTTCTGATTTTTCAATAGCTGCACCAACTCCAAGGAACTCAGCTTCTCCATTTAACATTTGTTCAGTAATAGTCACCATAACTGCCGGTGGGCCAACCACATTTTGCCAAGGTGGCTCTGTACTGTTAACTTCATCTGTTGGCAGCAGTTATTTGTGGAGCACTGGGGCAACAACGCAATCTATTACCGTATCCACTTCAGGTTTTTATACGGTTACGGTAACTGATGGTCATGGGTGTTCGGCAGTCTCTGCAGCGACGGTTGTAACGGTTAACGCTTTGCCCACTATTGCATTAGGAAGTGACCCCGCAGTATGCGCTGGAACTACAGCGGCAAACCTGCCATATAGTGCTACAACCGCAAGTCCTGATAAATACAGTATAGTTTGGAGCGCACCTGCAATTACTACAGGGTTTCTTAATAGCACAGATGTAACCCTTCCATCAACCCCAATTGTTTTAGCCGTGCCGGCCGCTGCCGCCGCTGCAACTTATACTGGAACATTAACGGTTAAAAATTCAACTACAGGATGTTCGAGCACAGGCTACGCAATTTCGGTAACCATCAACGCCAAACCCACCACCTCCGCCATTTACCACCAATAATCAACCCATTGCAAAACAAGTACAACCAATAAAAAAACTAAATAAAATGGAAATACGCTTACGCTTACTTAAATGGCTCAGCCTCTTGTTGCTTTCGGCTGGCATTGCTGCCGGATCGCGTATGCGATTATCATACCGCTGGCTCAGGCGAAAGTATAACCTCGATCATTACTACAAAAAAACAAAACTGAAATACATACTTCCATCCTACCAGTTAAAACGACTTAGCATGAAAATACGGATACGCTTACTACGATGGCTTAACCTGCTGCAACTCTCAGCCTGCCTGGGTTGCCGCTCGCCTGAGTTAGCTCACTTTGCGCTATTCCGACGAACTTAGGCAAATAGAA
>CAIXAQ010000848.1 GCA_903917425.1 uncultured Bacteroidales bacterium | reverse complement strand
TGGGATGTCGGATGTTTGATGTCGGATGTTTGATGTTAGATGTCGAATGTCAGATTCATATTAAAATCGCAGATCCAACATCCCACATTCGACATTTAATATCACGCATCCAACATTATTACAGGATTACAATCTCATGAGTAATTTCCATGGCTTTTCGATAGGCGGCAGAAACACCGCAATATAGTTCCTGTGAAAGGTTAACTGCTTTCTGAAGTTTTTCATGTTCGAGTCCTTCGCCTTTGAACTCATAAATGATGTGCATGGATGTATAATGTTTCGGATGTTCTTCAGTCATTTCGGCTTCAACCCTGATATTGAAATACTGAAGGTCAACCCGCATTTTTTTGAGGATTGAAACCACATCCATTCCCGTGCAACCTGCCAAAGAAGCAAGCATTAGTTCTTTGGGGCGGGCGCCTTCATCGTTTCCACCTACCACAGGCAAAGCATCCATGATTACATGATGGCCGCTGACTATTGCATCGAATTTCATATTGCCCTGCCAGGCTGTATCAACTGTATGTTTCATGATTATTTTCTTCGTTTTGATTATACTGCAAAATTAAGCGGACTTTTCATCCAAAAACGAAACGGTAACTAAACTTCAACAGGCTGTATCATGAGATAGCACAAGTTTTATCTTGAGGTAGATACTGATTTCGTGATATTAATATGAAAATTTTTATCGGTCTGCATTGCTAAAAACAGAAAAAGCCACCTCCCGATTCCGGAAAGTGGCTTCTATAAAAAAATAGAAAATGAGATTTACAGGCTCATTCTGAGCAGGTTAAGTGCGCCACCGGTTTTAAACCATTCAATCTGCATTTGGTTATACGAATGATTAACGTCAAAACTATCCTGGGTTCCATCCGAATGATGCAAAACTAAGGTAAGTGGTTTGCCCGGAGCAAATGTGGTTAGCCCGGTAATATCAATACGGTCATCCTCGCGAATCAGTTCATAATCAGATTTATTGGCAAAAGTAAGGCCGAGCATGCCTTGTTTTTTTAGATTTGTTTCGTGAATCCGGGCAAATGATTTTACCAAAATTGCTCTTACTCCTAAATGGCGGGGTTCCATGGCGGCATGTTCGCGCGAGGATCCTTCGCCGTAATTTTCATCCCCAACCACTATCGAACCCAATCCGGCAGCTTTGTAAGCCCGTGCCACACCTGGTACAGTGTCATATTGACCGCTTAATTGGTTTTTAATCAGGTTTGTTTTTTCGTTAAAGAAATTTAGAGCCCCGATAAGCATATTATTCGAGATGTTATCGAGGTGACCACGGAAACGTAACCAGGGACCTGCCATCGAAATGTGATCGGTTGTACACTTGCCTTTAGCTTTGATAAGCAGCGGAAGTCCCAGCAAATCAGTTCCTTTCCAGGCTGCAAACGGTTCAAGCAATTGAAGCCTTTCCGAATCCGGTTTTACAACAATATTTATTGCCGACCCATCAGCAGGTGGTGCCAGGAACCCGGCATCTTTTACGTCGAAACCAGCTAAAGGAAGTTCAATGCCCTGAGGTTCATCGAGTTTTACTTTTTCGCCGGATTCGTTTACAAGGAAATCCGTAAGAGGATTAAAGCATAAATCGCCGGAAATAGCAAAAGCAGTTACAATTTCGGGCGAAGCCACAAAACTGTGCGTGTTCGGGTTACCATCGTTGCGCTTGGCGAAATTACGGTTGAAAGAGGTTATGATAGAATTTCGTCTTTCAGGATCATCGGTATGCCGTTTCCATTGCCCGATACAGGGACCGCAGGCATTTGCCATTACTACGCCGCCCATTTTTTCGAAATCGCCTAACAAGCCATCGCGTTCAGTGGTAAAACGTATGAGTTCTGATCCTGGGGTAATAACAAATTCAGCCTGTACTTTCAGATTTTTGGCTGTGGCCTGCCGGGCAACGGATGCAGCGCGGGTAATATCTTCGTAAGATGAATTAGTACACGAGCCGATCAAACCGACCTCAAGTTTTTGAGGATAGTTCTTTTCTTTTACAACCTTAACAAATTCCGAGATAGGATAAGCAGCATCGGGAGTGAAAGGCCCGTTAACATAGGGTTCCAGTGAATTCAGGTCAATTTCAATCAGCTCATCAAAATAAGCTGAAGGTGAATTGTAAACATCTTCGTCGGCACGTAAATCAGCCATAATTCCATCTGCGAGTTTCGCGATTTCTTCGCGCCCGGTCGATTTCAGGTACTCGCTCATTTTAGCATCGTAACCAAAAATCGAAGTGGTAGCCCCGATTTCAGCACCCATATTGCAAATTGTACCTTTACCGGTGGCTGATATGGAATCGGCCCCTTCGCCGAAATATTCAACAATGCAACCTGTTCCGCCTTTAACGGTGAGTATTCCGGCCACTTTTAGGATTACATCTTTGGCTGAAGTCCAACCGTTTAACCGACCTGTAAGCTTTACGCCAATCAATTTAGGCATTTTTAACTCCCAGGCCATGCCGGCCATGACATCCATGGCATCAGCTCCTCCGACACCGATGGCTATCATTCCCAATCCGCCGGCATTCACAGTATGCGAATCGGTGCCGATCATCATTCCACCAGGAAATGCATAATTTTCGAGTATAACCTGGTGAATGATTCCTGCTCCCGGCTTCCAGAAACCGATGCCATATTTGGCCGAAACCGATTCGAGGAAATCATATACTTCTTTGTTTTGTGTCAGCGCATTTTCCAAATCCGTACTGGCACCAGCCGAAGCCAGTATAAGGTGGTCGCAATGAACCGTGCTTGGAACAGCCGTATGGTTTCTGCCGGCTGTCATAAATTGTAACAGAGCCATCTGCGCCGTCGCATCCTGCATGGCAACCCGGTCGGGGCCGAAATTAACGTAATCCTCTCCCTTTTTATATGGATCGGCCGGTAACTCATCCCAAAGATGGCTATAGAGTATTTTTTCGGTCAGCGTAAGCGGACGGCCAACAAGTAAGCGTGCTTTTTCAATCCTGGAAGGTAATTTTGAATATACTTTCCTGATCAGTTCAATGTCAAATAACATATTGATTTTGTTTAAATAGTTTGCAGTTTTGCAACGTCTAAATTACAATGAAGTTTTGAGTTGAACAAAATCAATTACATATTTTGATGAAAACTGATTACTTTTGCCGGATGCAAAGGGCATCGTATAAAATTTCGGCAATATTGCTCTGTGGATTATTGATTTATAATTCATTAGGTTATTTCCTGGTTTTATCGGTGGTGCGCATGGCGGTGCGACAGCAAAAATGGGCACAGCTTTCTGCGATCCCGGATCAGCAACTAACTATTTTCGTATTTAATAAAGAGGGCGCAAACCTGCGGTTAAAAGCGGTAAATAAGCGTGAAATTCTCGTTGACGGCAAATTATACGATGTGGCGAGGAAAATTGAAAAAGGAATTTCTATAACTTATTACTGCCTGCGCGATTCAAAAGAAGAATCACTTATTGCCAGGACCCGGA
>CAIXAQ010000847.1 GCA_903917425.1 uncultured Bacteroidales bacterium | reverse complement strand
GGCAGGGACAGCAATTTTTTTTCTGCCCGAAAGATATTGACAAGTGATACTTTTACAATCATGCAGTGCATTTGGATCGCCTTCAGCAACAATGAGTCCGCCATGTGTGCCAGCGCCCGGCCCCATATCAATCACGTGGTCAGCTGCGAGTATCATATCCTGGTCGTGTTCGACCACTATCACAGAGTTTCCTGTATCTCGCAGATTCTTCAGTGAAGCTATCAGCCGGTGGTTATCCCTTTGGTGCAGCCCGATGCTGGGTTCATCCAATATATAAAGTACGCCAACGAGCTGCGAGCCGATTTGTGTGGCAAGGCGGATACGTTGCGATTCGCCGCCCGACAGGCTTCCCGAGGTACGGTTAAGCGACAGGTAATCGAGGCCAACGTTTAAAAGAAAAGTAAGACGGCTTTGTATTTCGCGTATAATTTCGTGGGCGATCAGTTTTTGGCGTTCTTCCAGGTGTGTTTCGAGGTCGCAGAACCATTCTGACAGATTGATGAGATCCATCCGGGAAAGTTCAGCTATGTTTTTTTCGTTGATCCTGTAAAATAAAGATTCTTTTTTGAGCCTGGTGCCAAGGCAATCCGGACACTCAACCGTATTCATAAATCCTTCGGCCCACCGTTTTAATCCTTCCGGATTACCTGCTTCATTCTGATTTTGAATGTGTTGCACAATTCCTTCAAAATTGAGCGAATAGGATGATGTTACGCCCAGGTATTCGTTCTTTACTTTTATAACTTCTTCTGTACCGTATAATATGGTTTCAATAGCTTCATCCGGAATATCAGATAGGGGAGTGTCAAGTGTAAAATGATATTTGTGCGAAATGGCTTCCAATTGTCTGAAAATCCATGTTGGCTTGTACTCACCCACGGGGGCAATGCCGCCTTTCCGGATGCTTTTGGATGTATCGGGGATAATTTTAGTCAGGTCAATTTCCGAAATGTAGCCTAATCCTTTGCAGCGGGGGCAATATCCATAAGGCGAATTATAGGAGAAACTATTTGGTTCGGGTTCGTCGTAAGCAATGCCTGTTTCCGGATCCATGAGTAAACGGCTGTAAAATCGGGCATCTTTGGCTGTTATTTCCATGGCCATCAAGGCTCCTTTTCCCTGCCGTAGCGCAGTTTGAATGGAAGCGGTCAGGCGTGTCAGTGATTTTTCATTAATTTTTATAGTGTCAATAACGGCCTCAATATCATGTATTTTGTACCTGTCGACCTGCATTCCGAAAGTGATTTCACTCACTTCACCGTCAATTCGCACTTTCAGGAATCCTTGTTTCCTGATTTGTTCGAAAAGTTCCCTGTAATGCCCTTTTCGGCCACGAACCAAGGGCGCAAGTATATATATGGTTTTTTCGGAATAGTTTTCCATAATCAAATCAATGATTTGACTGTCGGTATAGCGAACCATTTTCTGCCCCGATACAAAGGAATATGCTTCCCCGGCGCGGGCATAAAGCAAACGCAGGAAATCGTATATTTCGGTAATGGTTCCTACTGTTGAGCGCGGGTTCCGGTTGGTGGTTTTTTGCTCTATGGAAATAACGGGGCTTAACCCGGTTATTTTATCCACATCCGGACGTTCGATGTCGCCCATAAACTGCCTGGCATAAGCCGAAAATGTTTCCATATACCGGCGTTGACCTTCGGCATAAATGGTATCGAAAGCAAGGGATGATTTTCCACTGCCGCTTAAACCGGTGATCACAACTAATTTATCACGCGGAATTACGACATCGATATTTTTCAGGTTATGCACCCTGGCACCAAAAACTTCAAGAAATTCCTGGCGCACGGTTTCTGGTTCTTCAATAATTAATTGGTCAATGCCACCCTGATTCATAGGTTTTGGTAGTTGATGCCGCTTTGATTTAACATTGCCTATCGGGGCAAGGAAGCGGCTGTAATGGTGTCGTTAAAAATCTGTTCAGCATTGTCAATTTCAGCAAGCAGCTTGTCGAAATCTTCAAATCCTTTAACAGGCATTGAGAGTATATATTTCTTCCTGCCGGGATTCGTTAATTTATCCGAGCGTAACCAGGGATTGAAATCCTTAAGCAATCGATAATTGATATTCATCGATTTAGCAAATACGGGCAGGTTGTTGACTGTCGAATCTATTTCTAAATTATACGTTGGAATAGGAGGGTAGAGATCCTTTTTACGTATAATATAGCCATACTCGGTCGGATGTTCGTAAAGTAATTTTAATGCAATGATGCGGTAAATGTATCGCATAGTTTCATCGGGAAGATACAGATCGTAGTAG
>CAIXAQ010000846.1 GCA_903917425.1 uncultured Bacteroidales bacterium | reverse complement strand
GGGCTTATAAGGAGGCTTAATGCAGAGCTTGAAAAAGGCTGGAATCCGTTTATTGCTGAAGAAAATTCCCGGAGTTATTCACTCTTAACAAAGGTTTTAGATGATTTCATAAAATTGAATCGCAAAAAATATTCAGAAGGTGATATTCGTGAAGCTACTATCCTCAGTTATGGGAGCTATTTCAATAAGTTGTCTGAATATTTAGTAAAATTTAAATTGACAAATATTTATGTCTATAGTTTTAATAAGGATTTTATAATCAGGTTCCTTGATTACATATACAATGATCTAAACTTATCAAGTCGAACCCGTGATAATTATCTGAAATTCTTTCGCTTGTTTTCAAATTATCTGGTCGAAAGAGGATTTGTAAAAGTATCACCAGCCGATTTAGTAACAGTCATAGGTAAAAGTAAGCGAATTGGAAAGAATCGAACAGTTGTTCCACTCGACATAATGGAAAAGATATCGGAGTATCTTGAAAAAAATAACAGGAATTTTCTCTTAGCAGCGCAGATACTTTATTTCTGTATGGTAAGGCCAAAAGAAATGACATATATACGCATTAGCCATATTGATCTTGAGAGAAGTGTTATTTTCATACCAGGAGCAACTGCAAAAAATTACAAAGATGCAGTAGTAACACTTCCGGCCTCTCTAAATTCGCTTATAAGCGATATGGGCATTATGGATAACCCAAAAGATTTTTATCTGTTTTCGACTGGATTCAAGCCTGGAAAAGAACATGTGAAGGAAAAACAATTCAGTCACTATTGGGAACGCCATATACGCAAAGACCTGAATTTGCCTTTAACTCTAAAATTTTATTCTTTGAAAGACACAGGCATTACAGATATGATTCGAAAATATAATGATCCAATTATAGCTCGTGATCAGGCCAGACATCATGATTTGTCAATTACAAATATGTACACACCGAGCGACATGATGCAAGCTAATGAACGGATTAAAAAAGATACAGGGAAGTTTTAAAATAAAATCGACTTGCATAATTGCAGGCCGATTTATTTTTTGACTATAAAAGATCGCTTCATTGCAAGTTAGACTTTTTGCGAAGATTGGTCGTTTGGTTTATCGATATCAATCCCTGCATTTTCCTGTACTTTATCGTGAACAAATGTTTTCAAAGCCATGAAAAGCTTATTTCCTGTAATTTGAAAACCGTTATCTGCAGCACTGTAAATCAGAAAGCCTGTGATGATCCAGGCGGCAGTGTCAGCCAGGTTGATGGTATGCTGGTGCATTTCTTTGTCCATTGCAAATAAGAGCATGACCAGGGCATAAGAAATCAGCATTCGCTTGATGCCGATAAAGAACTTATGCATGGAGAACTTTTCTTTTTTGATAGACCTTGAAGCAATTATTCCAAGGAAAATGTCAAGGATAAAAGCTGCGAACATCACATGGAACGCTCCTTTCATTTCGGTAAAATAGCCCATGAAAGCAAAGAATAGCCCTGTTACTATATTCCAATAATGGGCGAATGACCAATCTACCAGTGTTACAAGTCTTTGAGGCATTTTCATATTGTTTTAAGGCAAAATAAATGAGAGAATTAGACTGGCAAAAGGACAAAGGTTAACAGGTATAAGTATCAAGTTCCGCCAAGCTCAGGCCATCTATCAGCAGGTTTACACGAATTTCTTTTATCAAAAAATGAAACCCATTGCCAGAATAAATTTGATTGAAATTGAGTTGTTTCAACTGTGCGGTTGTGAGAATGGCTTTGAAGGTAGCCGGTTTTGTTTCATGAGCCAGCCATTGAAGAAATTCCTTGTATTGGGAAGTAAAGATCGTATCTGCATTGAGTTCAGTGAAAAAAGAAGAATCCCCCGGATAATCTTCATAACGACACGATCCAAGCGGGTAAGGCTGATCGAGGCTGTCCAGAGCCATTCCTTTGAAGTACAAAACCTGCAAGCCATATTCAGC
>CAIXAQ010000845.1 GCA_903917425.1 uncultured Bacteroidales bacterium | reverse complement strand
GTTGATGGGTTGATGGGTTAAAATACTTATTCCTACTTATTTACAACCTCAACTAATTATCGCATTATCTAATTATCTAATTATCACATTATTTCCTTTTCAAAGTTAATGGTTTCCCCATGTAAAAATCGAGAACCGTATTTTTAAAGATAAATTCATACTTGGCACGAATTTGTTCTGATTCAGCTTTTTCCAATTCTTTTTTCGAATTATTGTAATCAACCGAATTCATCGATCCGACATTGAATTTCTGATCGGCATACCTGAATGATTCGCGTGCTGCATTGACTCCGGTAGTTGAAGCCTCATAGTTATTCAGTGCTGCATTGGCATCGGCATAAGCCTGCTGAATGGTTTTACGAAGCTGTAATTTAGCGATTTCGAGGTTATACTTTTGGTTCTCTACATTAATTTTAGCCCTGCTGATATTTGTTCTTGTTGACCATCCGTTGAATATCGGTACATTGAGGTTCAGCGAGACAGAACGGTTGAAGTTGTCGGAAATCTGATCGTTAAAGGGTTTTACGCTGCTCTCAAAAGTGATGGAATCGACAACCATATTAGCTCCCGAAAACCCCGAACCTAACGAACCCTGCAACGTAAGCGAAGGAGATTGAGCACCCTGCGCCATCGTTAAACCGATTTCGGAACTTTTCACTTTGGTTTCGGCACTCTTAATTGATGGCTGAGTTTCGAGCGCCAATCCATAGATGTAATCAGGGGAAATTTCCAGTGCTGGTCGCAATCCTAACTCCAGATCAGGAACCTCGACTTCAAAACCTTCAACTGTTGGCAGATCAAGCATTTGAACCAGTGTAAGATACGCGATATCAAGATTATTGCGGGCACCTACCACCTGTGAGTTTTCGGCAGCCCGTTGAGCTTCGAGAGTGTAAAAATCACCTTGTGCCATGGCTCCGGCATCAACCAGTTTTTTCAGCCTCTCCGACTGCAATTCTGTAGCCTTCAGCTGGTTTTCATACGTTTTTACTACTTCGCGGTAATACAGTATCTGCAAATACCCGGTTGCAATACTGAGCGAAATATCGTCCATAAACTGATCGGTATCGTATTGTGTTGCCTGCAGATCGACTGTACGCTGCTTCACCTGGTTTATTTTCTGAAAACCACTGAAAAGGGTTACGCTCGATCCCAGGTAAAAGTTATCCGTTTGTACCCTGCTGGTAGCAAACTGATTGGTATAACGGTCAACTGTTTGCCCAAAGTTATACCCGTGGCTGGCTCCACCGTTTAAGGTAGGAAGCAGGCTAAGTTTATCCTGTTGCAACATTGCCTGCTCATTTTTAACCAACAGAGACTGCTGCTTTACCTGGATGTTATTGGTAAGCGCGTATTCAACACATTTTTCAAGTGTCCATACTTCCTGAGCCTTAGCTGCATTTATCAGTACAAGGCACGAAATCATCAACATATATTTTCTCATGGAAATCCGGTTATAAATCCTAAACGTAGTGAGTGTTATTATTATTGGATTAATTTTACAAAGTTATTGTAACAAAGCTATAAACACATGACAAAGCTATATTTATTTCTTCTTTTGACAATCTTTTTTTTGCTGAAAACGATAAACAAGGTTTCAGCACAATATTTACATGCTCCGAACCAGGCTACAGCATTATACAGCGACACACTCGATGCTATTCACTATGGAATTCATTTAACAAATATCAATCTGACGAATAAAACGATAATAGGTTACACAGAAGTAACACTTGTTGCTAAATACAGTTCACTTACCTCTGTAAAACTTGAACTTGCCAACCTGACTATTGATTCTGTTTTTATTGAAAATAACAAAACTTATTCATTCACCTATACCGGAAACCAGGTCATCATTACACTCGCAACTACTTTAAATACAGGTGACACCGTTCATACAACCGTATATTATCACGGTCAGCCTTTTGTTGATCCCAGCGGGTGGGGTGGGTTCCATTTTTCGGGCGATTACGCGCTTAACCTTGGAGTTGGTTTCGATGCCATACCCCATAACCTTGGCAAAGCCTGGTTTCCGTGTATCGACGATTTTCACGACAGGGCCCTGTATGATGTTTACCTTACTGTAGCTAATGATAAAAAAGCCGTGAGCGGAGGTACATTGATCGAAATAACCAATCATGGAAATAATACATCCACCTGGCATTGGAAAACAAGTTTCACGCTTCCAACGTATCTCATTTCGGCCACCACAGGTAAATATGCATTAGTGAACGACACTTACAACGGACAACAGGCTCAGATTCCAGTAACTTATTATTGCAGGCCAGCCGATTCGGTAAAAGTAGCAGGAACATTTATTCATATGAAAGACATCCTGCAGGTTTACGAAAACCATTTTGGTCCATATCCCTTCGAAAGAGTCGGATATACCGGAACTCCCGGGGGACTTGGAGCCATGGAACATGCCGCGAATGTAAGTTATCCGTTTTCGGGATGGAGCGGAAATACCGATAACGAATGGTGGTATGCTCACGAATTGGCTCATATGTGGTTCGGCGACAAAGTAACCTGTGCCTCGGCCGAAGATATGTGGCTGAACGAAGGCTGGGCCGTGTGGTGCGAATCGCTGTACCGCGAAGGTATTTACGGTAAACAGGCTTACAAGGATAATATGCGGGCGAAACTGAAAGATGTGCTGCAAACGACTCATATTACCGATGGCGGATATTATGCCGTGTATGGAATTCC
>CAIXAQ010000844.1 GCA_903917425.1 uncultured Bacteroidales bacterium | reverse complement strand
GTATTGATTTTCCTGGATACTCTTTTCCTTGTTTTCTTTTTGAATCTCCTGAACCTGCTCCTGCAACGATTTTTGCTTATCAATCAGTTGTTTTAAGGTCTGTTTTTCCTGCCACCCAACTTCATTTTTGTCAACCATTTTCTTTTGCATATCATCCACCTGTTTCTGCAACGAACGTGATTGCTTAACTACAGACTCCATTTTGTCCTTTATGTCGTCATTTTTCTTATCCGTGATTTTTTCGATTTCGTCTAAAGTCGGAATTTTAAAGATCCGTGTTCCCGATCGAGTAAATTTATTACCCGTTACGCCGTCATTATCCCAGATTTCAAAATAATATTCCACTTCATCGCCAGGCTGAACAAACAAAGTTGACATGTCCATTGAATAAAAAAACTGTTGCTTTAATAGCAACTTATCCAGTGGAAGTTCCCGTGTTTTCACTTCTAAATTGCTGTTCTCAGATCCAGCTTTTTTTACTGTCCAGGCAAACTTCAATTTACTTAATCCATAGTCATCATTAACAGTTCCCTGATAGTAAAGCCTGTTGTCATAAATAGAATCTTTAAATTCTTCAACCGCAATTGTGGGGAAAAGATCAGGGATTACATTAACCAGATAATTTAAAGAATCACGGTTGCTAAAATATTCATTTCCCAGCAGAACCGAATAAGCAGATCCTGCCAACATCCGGGACGAATACATGAACGTATTAGACTTATCGGCTGTTACTTCGTTGAGCTTCCCTCCTATCCGGAATAAAAGTTTGCGTGTATCCCTTGTATAGAATTTCCATGTTAAACGAGTTCCTGCAGGTACAGTCAGATCCCCGGTGTTCGCCAAGGTTTCATTTTTCCGGTTCAGGTACGACGGAAATTCAGCCATCACATCAAATGAAAGAATAATAGGTTTAGGAAGTATTTTAATTATGTATTCCTTCGAATTGTACTGATCTGCCGTTATTATAAAAGGAGTATTTTGTTGCAGATTGCGGAAAGTATAACTGTAAAGGACATTGCTTTCCTTCTCCATGCGGTAGTTAATTTTATCGGATTGCAGAAATAATTGCGCAGGTATCTCGTCCCCTTCAATTTTAATTCGTACAGTAAAATCCTCTTGCTGAACAGCTTGCAATGCCTCGTTTAACACTTTGATGGTAAATGGAGCCGGTCTTTCGAACACTTCGTTGTGATTAAAGATTCGTTTTGAAGGTGCAATAATCATAGACGGCGCGATGAGCAAAGCAGCCAATAAAAAGATAACCGGTGGCAATGCGTAGGGTAAGTATTTCCTGTTCTTTTTAAGATCAACGGCATCAGCAAAATGTACAGGTTGTAAATGTTTGATTTTTTGATCGATACCAGCCTGTATTAAATCCCAACTTTCATCAGCATTTTGTTCTATCTGATGCAATTGGAGGGTGTTAAGCAAAACATCTTTAACTTCCTTGAAATGTATACCAATAATATTCGCCGCCTGAACATGATTAATTATTTTACCAAGCCTGCTGATATGAAGTATTGGTATAACTATATAACGTCCAGTAATATACAATGCGGAAATTAAAAATGTATAAAATAAAACGCTACGCGTACCGGTATTAAACCATGAAAAATACTCAAGCAGAACTATCAGAATAAAATATGTACCGAGCGCCGCCAGTGTATACAACAATCCGCGTATAAGCTGGTTTTTATAATATTTCCGGATAAACTCATCGATTTTCCGGATTAAAAGAATGTAGTTACTTTCCATTTTCATAAGCATGTCAAACCTGAATAACAACAAAAATGCCATCCAAAGGTTCTGTAAACAAATTAACCTGCAAAGGTAGCAACTAAAGCGAAACGATTTGATGTCCTATTTTAGAAAAGAAGCCCAACATCAGCTTTTGCTTTCGGCGTCCAGAGCTTTTACTTTACTATTTTTAAAATTTCTACTTTGGCAAAGCAGGTTTTATACCTTTGTACTCACTTAACAATTATAATTATGCGCGAAGTCAGAGTACGTTTTGCCCCAAGTCCAACCGGACCGCTACACATCGGCGGAGTACGCACAGCCCTTTACAATTACCTGTTTGCCCGTAAAAACGGCGGCAAATTTATTCTTCGTATCGAGGATACCGACCAGGGAAGGTTTGTGCCCGGTGCTGAACAATATATTGTTGAATCACTGACATGGAGCGGAATACATTTCGATGAAGGCGTGCACATTGGAGGCCCTTATGCACCTTATCGCCAAAGCGACCGAAAAGAAATATATCATCAATATGCTTTAGAGCTTCTCGCCGGTGGATTTGCCTACTATGCTTTTGATACGCCTGAAGAACTTGATACTTTCCGTAAAGTATATGAATCGCGAAAAGAAACTTTTCAATATGGGCCACAAACCCGGATGGGATTGAAAAACTCGCTTACATTGCCTCCCGCAGAAGTTGAAAACATGCTTAATACAGGAATACATTATGTGATACGCGTTAAAATTCCGGAGCACGAAACCATCAAGGTGCAGGATTTGATACGTGGCGAAGTTCATGTTGATTCCGCTCTGCTGGATGACAAGGTGCTTTTTAAATCAGACGGAATGCCTACATATCACCTGGCTAACGTTGTTGATGACTACCTGATGAAAATTTCGCATGTGATACGAGGCGAAGAATGGTTGCCTTCGGCTCCGCTTCATGTGTTGCTTTATCGCTACTTAGGTTGGGAAAAAGAGATGCCTGAGTTTGCTCATCTGCCGCTGTTGCTCAAACCCGACGGAAACGGAAAGCTCAGCAAACGCGATGGCGACCGTTTAGGCTTCCCCGTTTTCCCTTTACGGTGGACTGATCCAAAAACCAAAGAAGTATCCTCAGGGTACCGTGAAAGTGGCTACCTGCCCGAAGCCTTTATTAATATGCTGGCGTTTCTGGGTTGGAACCCCGGAACTGAGCAGGAAATATTCAGTATGGATGAGCTTGTTGAACATTTCGGCATCGAACGCGTGAGCAAATCGGGCGCTAAATTTGATGTGGAAAAAGCTCATTGGTATAACCACCAATACCTTTCGAAAAAGACTCCCGCAGAACTTGCCCGGTTATTAATTCCGATACTTAAAGAAAAACAGGTTGAAGTCTGTCTTGAGTATGTTGAACAGGTTTGTGAACTGATTCATGACCGTGCGGTTCTAATTCCTGATTTATGGACACAATCGCATTTTTTCTTTCTTGACCCCGAGGAGTATGATCAAAAAGTTGTTTCCAAGATTTGGAAAGCAGAAACCCCTACCCTATTAAACGAATACATTCCGGTACTCGAATCCATCGGAGCTTTCACCAAAGAAAATATTGAGTTACACACCAAAGAATTTGTTCAGGCAAAAGAAATAGGAATGGGAAATTTGATGAATCCTTTGCGCCTGATAATTGTCGGCACAAATGCCGGTCCGGGAATGATGGACATGATGGCGGTGATTGGAAAAGAATTTATCATCCCAAGGATCAGGCAAGGAATTGAAAAAATAAAAATTTAACCATTTGCAACTATTCACCCCATTTAAGCCACAGATTCACAGATTGTTAGCTAAGAGCATTATAATTATAAAGCAATAATTTCACTGATTTATAGTTTTTCAACTGCCTTTGGCAATTGAAAAACTTAATTAAATCTGTGAATCTGTGGCATTTATACATTTGATTTTTCCAATTAGGGGCTGAATAGTTACAACCATTTTAACTTCCCCTGAAAACAACCGACTTTTGAAAAATGATTTCTGCCTTTTATTTTTCAAAATGTCAGTTGTTAAAAACCAGCATTGCATCAGTCATTTTTAGTAGCTGATACATTGAATATTGGTGATCCTTTGTACACACCGATAAATTTATGTCAATCTCAGCGACTTAAAAACCTGGTTTTAGTCATTCTTCATCCAAAAATAAGTTTAATTTTTATCTGATTTTCAATTTCTTAGCCGGTCAATTTTTACCACTTAGCATTGTTGAATAATCTCCTGAAAATTTGTTGGATTTTTTCCTGATTTTTCCATTCCAGGCGAAAATCTTTTAGTTTGAATAATATATATCCACAATGAGGTTCAGAATTGCTTTTCACAGAAAATAACAGCCGAATATAAAAACAAGTACCATTTAAAAATGTGCTGCCCACTTTTCGATACTCAACCTGAAAAATTCTGTTCACCAAAATTAAATCGAAAAATCTAATGCGACTTATAAAATGCTTCCTGAATATTTTTACCCCTGAAGATTTCTTTGGTAAAATAGGCGCGATCTAAATTTCGAATATTGCTTTATAATCCAAGTTATATATTATTTTTCACATTTAAACTTTTCTCCCAATTAATCATCAAACTTAAGATTAATATTGCACCCTAAAAAAATCACGCCATACATGTTAAAGTTTAAGTATGTTCTTTCCCTGGCTTTCCTTTTAATACTAAATTCAGCTTTTACCCAGGAATTCCGAATTTCGGGAACGCTCATCAACCAGGATGACAAAACTACCTTACCCGGAGCCTCCATGAGACTGGTGAGTTTCCGCGATTCGACAAGAATTTACAATACGCGTAGCGGCATGAAAGGAGAATTCTCTTTCGAAAAGCTAAACAGAGGTCGTTACAAACTCGAAATAACCTATATAGGGTTTGAAAAATACATGCAGGAAGTAATTGTTGGAGGAACTGTTACAAATCTGGGTGCGCTAAGCATGAAGCCAACCGCGACCAGCCTCGGTGTGGTTGAAATTACAGGTACTGCCGAAAGAGCCGAACAAAAAGGAGATACAACACAATATAACGCGGCTGCTTTTAAAGTTACTGAAGACGCAACCACTGAAGACCTGGTTAAGAAAATGCCAGGCATTACCATTGAGAATGGTACCGTTAAAGCTCACGGTGAGGATGTTAAGAAGGTATTGGTTGATGGAAAGCAGTTTTTTGGTGAGGATCCGTCTGTTACTCTGAAGAACCTACCAGCCGAAATAGTGGACAAAATACAGGTTTTCGATAAACTTTCGGACCAGGCAGCCTGGAGTGGATTTGATGATGGCAGCGGCCAGAAAACCATTAACATTGTCACCCGGAATGCCAGAAATTCAGGTCAGTTTGGTAAATTTTCTGCCGGATATGGAACGGATGATCACTACCTTTTGGGTGCCAATGTCAATTTTTTTAAGGAACAACGCAAAATAACCATATTAGCCATGAGCAATAATGTGAACCAGCAGAATTTCTCTGCTGACGATATACTTGGCAGTGGCGGAAGTGCCCGGCAAGGGATGACGGGCGGAAGGCCAAGTGGTGGTGGCGGATCATCGGGGCAACAGGTGGGCCCGCAGAGTGGTGTATTCAGTACAAATGCTATAGGGGGGAATTTTACCAATTCGTGGGGAACCAAGTGGAATCTGAATGCCAGCTATTTCTGGAACCAGGGCGAAAATACTACCAGTAAACTGATTAACAGGCAATATATACTCGGCAGCGAGGTAAGCCAATATTATAACGAAATCAGTTCTTCCTGGTCGAACAACAGCAATCACAGGCTGAATGCACGACTCGAATACAACCCCGATTCTAACAATTCTATTATTCTTACTCCGCGTTTGAGTTTACAGGACAATAAATCGAACAGCCCGTCAGCGGCTAAGACAGCTTTAAATCCTGACCTCACAAACCTTTTAAACCAATCAGTTTATAACAACGAGGGCGATGCAAACGGTTATAATTTTAATAATGATATCCTGTACAGGCACAAGTTTACTAAAAAAGGCAGAACCGCTTCGATCAACTTAAGTACAGGGGTAAACAAAAGATATAGAAATAATTATGTTAATTCGTTAACCAACTTCGATAGCCTTGCGGCGGGTCAGAGCAACGATTCTATCATTCAATACGGAAAAACGACAACTAATGGTCTCAACCTTTCATCCAACCTGGTATATACCGAACCGCTGGGAACGAAAAGCCAGTTGCAGATGAACTATACTGTATCGTGGGCACTGAATGATAATGATAAAAAAACATACAACTATGAAGCAGAGCAGAAGACCTATTCCCTGTTTGACACCTTGCTTTCGAATATTTACAACAACGATTACATAACGCACCGTGTTGGAAGCGCTTACCTGTATCAAACAGAAAAAATAAACCTCAATGCAGGAATCACATACCAATATGCCAGCCTTCAGGGAAATACGAGCTTTCCTTACACTGATTCCACTTCCAAAACCTTTAATACCTTACTTCCAAATGTAAATCTGAACTACAAATTTACGGCGCTTACCAACCTGCGTTTAACCTACCGAGCCAGTACCAATGCCCCTTCAACCACCCAATTGCAGAAGGTTGTCGACAACTCGAACCCATTATTGCTTTCAACCGGTAACCCGCAGTTGAAGCAGGAAATCAGGCATTTTGCCATGACGCGTTTCTCCCATTCCAATAAAGATAAAACAGCCAATACATTTGTAATGCTGTTTTACCAGAAAACAATTGATTATATTGGAAATTCAACGTATATACCTAAGAGTGATACTGTTATTAACGGAAGGGAAATTAACCGCGGCACCCAGGTTACCATGCCCGAAAATCTTGACGGTGCCTGGAATACCCGTGCGTTGGTAACCATTGGTTTTCCATTGAAGCCAATTAAATGCAACCTCAATTTCAATACCGGTGTAAGTTATAACCGCCTGCCAAGCCTGACCAACACACATTCCAATTTTTCGAACACTTACGGAATCAACCTGGGAACCGTATTAAGCAGCAATATAAGTAAAAAGCTCGATTTTACCCTAACGTATAATATCAACTACAACCTGGTTGATAACACCATTCAGCCGCAGTTGAATAACAATTACTTTTTCCAGATAGGATCGGCTTCCATAAACTGGGAATTCTGGAAGGGATTCTTTTTTCAAAACACGATTACATACCAGAATTACAACGGAATTTCGTCGAATATCACCGACCAGTACACTTTGTGGAATTTTAATTTAGGCAAGAAAATATTTAAGAATAAATCGGGCGAAGTAAAACTTTCGTGCTACGATATATTAGATCAGAATAAGAGCCTGTCGCGCACGGTAACCGATAGCTATATAGAAGATTCGAATACCGAAGTATTGAGACAGTATTTTATGCTATCGCTTACCTACAACCTTCGCAAATTCAACGGCAAAATGCCAATGGCACAGCCTGATAGACAAGGATTTGATGGCCGACCGGGGGAACATATGCATTGATTTTAAGTAACTCTACATGCCGGTATCAACTTGAAGAGCCTAGTAGAATAAGCTGTTGTTGTGCAAACAACAAAAAACCACTTACGAAATAACTCTGTAAGTGGTTCATTTTCAATGTTGTCCGACCAGGGCTCGAACCTGGACTCTTCTGATCCAGAATCAGACGTGTTGCCAATTACACCATCAGACAATTTTCATTTGAGGAGTGCAAAATTATACAAATTTTTAAACGCTGCACTATAAACAGAAAGAAAATTGAGATACTGTTAAAAATTACCAAATCAAGGTCTGAAGACGGAATCCATAATACAGAATTCAGAATACAGAATACAGAAGTTGGAAGTCGGAAGTCGGAAGTCGGAAGTCGGAAGGATATTTAAGTGGAGTTTACCATTTAGGTTATTTCTGTTTTTTACCCCTCGCCTTGTCGCCCCTCACCTTGTCGCCCCTCACCTTTTCACCCTTCACCCCTTCCGAATGTATAAAAATGTAATTTTAATCGGTCTCTAAGCTTTTTCTGATTTTGTCCAGGTATCCTTAAGTGCTACTGTGCGGTTAAAAACAATATTGCTGTCATTTGTGTCGGTATCAACACAAAAATAGCCCAAACGCTCAAATTGAAACCGATCGCCCGCTTTTGCACTTAGTACCGATGATTCAGCGTAAGCGGTAATTACTTTAAGTGAATCGGGGTTAATATTTTCTTTAAAATCATGTCCTTCTTCCACATTTTCGGGTGTCTCGGTAGCAAAAAGTCGATCGTATAAACGAACCTCGACCGGAACAGCATGTGCAACCGAAACCCAGTGAAGGGTTCCTTTTACTTTTTTATTGCTGTTAGGCCTTCCACTGCGGGTATCATCCTGGTAAGTACAATGAATTTCGGTAATATTACCTTCATTATCCTTGACAATATCCTCACATTTAATGATATAACCGTATTTCAGGCGGACTTCTCCGCCAGGTTTGAGTCGGAAAAATTTCCCGGTCGGGTTCTCCTGAAAATCTTCGCGTTCGATGTACAATTCTTTCGAAAACTGAACTTTACGATACCCTTTCTCCTGATCTTCCGGATTATTTACAGCTTCCAGTTCTTCAACCTGATTTTCAGGATAATTATCCAGAATGAGTTTAACAGGATTAAGTACCGTCATTACACGGTTTGAGCGTTTGTTGAGGTCTTCGCGCACGCAAAATTCGAGTAAAGCTACATCAATAGTCTGATCGCGCTTAGCAATACCAATGGTGTCGGCAAAATTCCGCAAACTCTCAGGCGTAAAACCTCTGCGACGGAGTCCGCAAATGGTCGGCATGCGGGGGTCGTCCCAACCAGTAACCACTTTTTCATTTACCAGTTGTAGCAGTTTGCGCTTACTCATCACCGTGTATGTAAGGTTTAAGCGGGCAAATTCGATCTGTCGCGGACGATAATCCCCTTCGGCTACCTGCGCCAGGTACCACTCGTATAGTGGCCTGTGAACCTCAAATTCAAGCGTACAGATGCTATGGGTAATTCCTTCGAGGTAGTCGCTTTGACCATGCGCATAATCATACATGGGATAAATGCACCATTTGTCGCCTGTACGGTGATGGTCGGTGTGCAAGATGCGGTACATAATGGGGTCGCGCATCAGCATATTGGGGTGAGCCATATCCACTTTAGCACGCAGGACTTTGGAGCCATCAGGGAATTCCCCGTCTTTCATGCGGGCAAATAAATCCAGGTTTTCTTCGACTGTACGCGTACGAAACGGGCTTTCTTTACCGGCACGGGTAACCGTACCGCGGTATTCACTGATCTGTTCCGCATTCAGATCATCCACATAGGCATTTCCTTCTTTAATTATTTTTACCGCCCAGTCGTATAACTGGTCGAAATAATCGGATGCGTAGTACAAGCGGTCGTCCCAGTCGAAACCAAGCCAGCGCACATCTTCCATGATGCTATCCACATACTCGGTATCTTCTTTTACGGGATTCGTATCATCGAAACGTAAGTTGGCCAGGCCATTGTATTTTCGGGCAGTTCCGAAATTAAGACAGATACTTTTGGCGTGACCAATATGCAGATAACCATTGGGTTCCGGTGGGAACCGGGTATGAACCCGTCCCTGGTTTTTACCACTGGAAATGTCATCTTCTATTATCTGGTGGATGAAATTCAGTGATGTTTTTTCTTCCGGAACCGTAGTTTTGTTTTCGTCGTTCATGATGATCAGGCTTTGGAGCTTATTTTCAGAAATAATTTGCAAAGGTAAAGTTTATTGGTTTTGTTGAGTAGTTAATAGTTAATGGAAAATCGTTAATCGTTAGTAGCATTTATTATTGAATTTGGCTGAATACAACTATTTTTGCTTTCAATTGTTTTATTAAGGCTTTGGGGTTTAGGGATTAGGATTTAGGGTTATCGCCCATTTACGAAAAACCAATTAACGATCAACCCATCAACCCATCAACTTATCAACCTATCAACCTATCAACCATAAACATTCATAACCAATGGGTCTCATCGAAATAGAAGGAATGGATTTTTTTGCCTATCATGGCTGTTTTAAAGAAGAGCGCGTGATTGGTACCCGATTTACGGTTGATGCCTGGCTTACGACTGACACTGCTGAAGCGGAAACTTCGGACGAGTTAAAGCATACAGTAAATTACCAGGCAGTATACGAACTTATAAGGCACGAAATGGAGCAACATTCACATTTGCTCGAACATGTTGCCCGTAGGATTATAGATACCATTTACGGTCATTTTAAAGCAGTTACTCATGTGAAGATAAAAGTTTCGAAACTCAACCCGGCCCTGGCCCATGGCGGAAAGATTAAACAGGTGAGTGTTACACTTGAAAAATGATGAAAGATTGCGGATGTGGGATTGCGGATGTCGGATGTCGGATTACGGATTGTGGATTGCGGATGTCGGATTGCACAGAAACTGGAAATGCCTTTCCGCATTTAAAAAATTACAGTATGAAAGATAAAGAACGACCTTTTGAACAGGAGAAATGCCCGCGTTGCGGTCATGCATTTGTGTGCAGCACTTCGGCTAAATGCTGGTGTTTTGAATACGATGTGAAACCCGAAACTATGGAAATGATACAGGAAACGTGGCAGGGATGCCTGTGTCCCGAATGCCTGAAATCCTTTTCAAAGCAAGCTTAAAAAAGAATTTGTTGATAAATTGTTAATTACATACCTTTGCAGCGTCTAAACAAGGTTTCGTGGCCGAGTGGTTAGGCAGCGGTCTGCAAAACCGTCTACAGCGGTTCGAATCCGCTCGAAACCTCATCAAAAAGCCTCCTTTTGGGAGGCTTTTATCGTTTTCAAATAAATCAATTATTCCGCTTTCTTATAGATGATAGCTACAACCGTCTTATCATCACCACCCATATTAATGGTCATTCCATAAGGCCGTGAAGGATCAATTTCTATTTGATTCAATCCGGCTTTGCCCGTGAGTTGCTCCCAAATGGTTACTGCCATATGAACTCCCGTTCCCCCGGTTGGGTGTCCCCAACCGATGAGACCGCCAGTAGTGTTCATAGGAATTTTACCGTCGCGGGCAGTATTTCCGGCAGCTACAAATGCAGCACCTTCGCCATGAGCGGCAAAGCCAAGAGCTTCGACACTCAGGATACCGGCAATAGTAAAGCAATCGTGGAGTTCGACAGTGGCGAGTTGCTCAATGGTTATTCCGGCTGCTGCCAATGCCTGCCTGGAAGCTTCGCGGATGGTTGTTAGAACCGTAAGTTGAGGCGGATCTTCGGTAATATCGTCAACGGCATGTCCCCAGCCAACTACCTCAACGGCATCTGCGTAAGCAATACCGGCACGCTGCAGACCTTCATCGCTCATCACAGCAATTCCTGAAGCACCGTCACTTACTTTCGAACAATCGAAAACATTCAGGTTCTCGGTAAATGACCTGGGATTCGGTTCGGTGAGTGCCAGGGCCTCTAGATCAGAAACTGTATTATGATGTTCCTGGGCTGTAGGGCATAAACGGGCATTTTCGATGGCATTACGGAACCAGCGGGCGAAGCCTTTGCGGGCAGCTTCGCGTCCAACTTCGGTATAATAAGCTCCTGCCCTATCACTGAACTGGCCAGGAAAAAAATATGCATGACCTTCTTTTCGCTTGCTGAACCAGCCTGCCCCGGCAAGGATATCAGCTCCATAAATGGCTTTAACTGTATTCTGAACCTCTACGCCAAGGCAGAGAACAGAATCGGCCGTACCCGCCAAAACCGATTTTATACCTGTCATCAAAGCTAGACCACCTGAAGCACATGCTCCTTCGACACTGATTGAGGGTTTAAACCGTAAGCCTTTGTCGACCATAGGCATAAAAGCCCCGAGATGAGCCTGTTTATTGAAGCGGGCTGCCATAAAATTGCCAACCACACTTTCGTCCACATTCTGAGCTCCGCCCAATTGGGAGATCACTCCCTGCCCGGCTTCTTTCATGTAATGCTCGAGACCCGGACGTTCGAAACGGGGATTAAATTCCTTACGGCCGGTACCCAATGAAATGGTATTGTATCCGGCGGTCATATATACTTTGCGCGATTGCTCTTTCATTTTCAAATTGTTTTTATCCGGTTACAAATAATCGTTTATGGGGCCATAGGCATGGAAAAACCCGGTGAGTAACACAGTATTCACGTCTTTCTCGTTGTGCGCCACCCCATCACTGACAAGTTTCCGGGCGGTTTCGCGGGAGTTGAGTGCGTATGCTACAGCAAGTTCACAACCTTTCAATGACGAAACCTGCAAGGCTTTAAAAGCGGGTTCTAATATTTTATCCTTGTCAGCAACTTTAACAAGGCTTTTCCAGGGTAAAACTTCAGCAGGAATAGCACCAAGCCAATGATCGGCGGATTCATTGAAGGTGTTAATATCGACGTACGAACCTGTAATATTGTCAATAACAGCAACAGGTTTGCCTTTTTCGTATTTAAGAAAACCGTTTTTCTGGCTTCCATCGCTGAATTGTCCCCCTTTTACGCCTTTCAACACCAGTTCATCGAGAAGGCTGCTGTGCAGTTTTTCGCCCTGCATATGAGGTTGCATTACCCTGAGAATAAACTGTACCACATCCAGCCCCACATAATCGATCAGTTGAAAAATTCCCATCGGACGCGAGAGAAAATCGCGGGTAACACGGTCGATGCAATAAATAGCCTCGTATAAGGGCATCTCATCGGAAAGACGCTCCGCCTCGCTGATTCCGAATAAAGCATCGCGCATAAAATGACCGTTACCTATGAAACCTGCAATATCGTTGGAAGGAACCACTGTCTTACGCAGATTGGATGCATATTTATTAGCAAATTCAACCATTTCTATAGGGTTTTCATCTATGGTTATCAGTTCGACCAGTTTTTGAACAGCCGGTGGGTTATAGAAGTGAAAGCCGAGAATCCGCCCCCCGAGGGATGCGTTTTTATTTAATCCTCCAATTGGAACGGAAGAGGTGTTGGTAAAAAACCAGGGTTGAGAATTGTTATTCTCATTAATCATGCGGAAAAGCTTTTCCTTAAGCGCCTGGTTTTCGCTGACGGCTTCGAATATTAAAGTGGAATCGTAAGCAGCCTCAATACGGGTTGTAGTTCGCACCACACTCATTACATCCTGAACGTACGCATCAATAATATCGCTGTTTTCGATCAATGCTTTTTTGTCGGAATATACCTTGCGAAGTGAAACAACCTTTTTTTCGGCAGCTTTTATCACCTGCAAACGAATATATTTTACAAGTCCGACGAGACCTTCATCCGAAGTATCGATAGCATTAAGAACAAAGGATTGCCCTTGGTTCTCGGGTTTTAGCATCTGATCGGCCATTTCGATAGCTGTCAGAAGCAGTATTCCGCTACCCATTTTCCCGGCAGCGCCGAGGACTGAAACTTTTTGAATTCGTTGTATATATTCCATTTTTTTGAAGGGGTTGGGGGTTAGGGTTTGGGGGTTAAGGGAGTGGCTGAGAGGAAGAAGTGACAAGGAGAGGGGCGACAGGGCGAAGGACGACAGGGCGAATGTGCAAATTGAGCACTATTAACGATTTTCCATTAACTATTAACTATTTTCCATCACCACTGAGGTTTACGTTTTTCCAGAAAAGCTGTCATCCCTTCGGTTCCTTGTTTACCGAAAAGCTGTCCGAAGGACTGGGCTTCCAATTGGCTGCCTTGTGCAAGTGAAACCTGGTAACCTGTCCGGGCTACAAATTTCACCAGTTTGACAGCATCAGGACCTTTGGTCGCAATGACACCGGCAATGCGAAGCACTTCTTCCATCAGGAGTTCCGGTTCCGTAACTTTTTGTACCAGACCAATACGGAGTGCATCGGCAGCCGTGAGCATTTCACCTGTAATAAGCATGTAAAGCGCATCGCCCATGCCAACCAGTCTTGGTAAGCGTTGTGTGCCCGCGTATCCCGGGATAAGCCCCAGGTTAACTTCGGGTTGCCCGAACTTGGCGTTGCTCGCAGCGATGCGAAAATCGCATGCCAGGGCAAGTTCCAGTCCGCCACCGAGAGCAAATCCGTTGATGGCAGCAATTACAGGCACGGCTGTTGTCGAAATGCTTCGGAAAGTGGTTTGTCCCCGTAATGAAAAAGCTTCGGCTTCGGTAGATGTTTTATTCACCATTTCGGCTATGTCGGCTCCCGCGACAAAGGCCTTTCCAACTCCGGTGATAATAATTGCTGTTAATGTTGGATCGGTTGCATCATTGGCGATCAGGTGATCCATTTCATCGAAAAAAGCCGTGTTGAGTGCATTCATGCTTTCGGGGCGGTTGATGGTTACCAGGAGTAAACTGCCACGGCGTTCGGGTTGAAGTATTTTGTATTCCATAAATTAAGTATGAAAATAAAGGCTGATGATTACGATAATTAAGCAGAAACAAATATAGATATATTTCGATATCATAAACAAACCCAGTAGACTAAAAGTTGGATTTTCTGTTTGCTGCAATAGGTTGTTTTTAAGGCTGTGGCCAGAAATAGTAGCCAGCTGAATTATGAACTTCTTATTATTTGAATTGCAGAGGCATACTCTAAAGAACGGGATTGCAAATTCTGCCTGATGCCTTATACACTATTGATAGAAATTGTTTAGTAAAGCCCTTTAACCCTTGGCTTCCCAGCAATAAAATCCTTTAAGTAGAATGGTTCACAGTAAGCCAGATCAGCAAAATTATTATTTTTAAATTCAATTTCAGCAAGCATGCATAAGGCCGCTCCCGAAAGGGAAATGGTATTAAAAAAAGTATAATTATTTTTTGCCTCAAACAACGATTTGCATTTTGCAGCCCCGTCACCAAAATAAATAATTTCCTTGCCGTTAAAAGAATCGAAAGCTTCTTCTGTTACAACAAGAGCATTTACGGGTTCAATAACCCGAAGTTCCTGATCAAATAAGGCTGTAAAAACTTCCATACGACGGGCATCAAGCATGGGACAAAATAAAACCTGGTCCGTATTTTTGTTTTCAAGCCTGCACTTCTGCATAGCCTGCCATGCCAATGATTTTAAAGTGCCAATAGCTATCAAAGGTTTATCCAGAGCATAACACAATCCTTTTGCTGATGATACTCCAATACGCAAACCTGTATAGGACCCGGGCCCAATACTTACAGCAATGGCATCCAACTGCTCGAAGGTATAACCCGCTTCGGTAAAAACATCGGCAATATAGCCTGTAAGTGAAGCAGAATGCTCTTTAGCGCCTTCCGACTCGCGAATGGCAAGCCGTTTACCGTCTTTTACCAATGCAATAGAACAGATGGAGGTAGCTGTTTCGATACCAAGAATCAGGGGCATTTTTTTGGATTGCGGATTTGGGATGTCGGATTGCGGATGTCGGATGTCGGATGTCGGATTGCGGATTGCGGATTGCGGATTGGGGATTGTAAATAGAGAAATTGTTGTTTCCCCTAAAACCAAAAACCTAATCCCCAACCCCTATTTCTTATCGTCCGTATATAAATCTTTAGGATCCACTTTTTTCACTTTATCACCGTCTTTAAGTTTTTTGGATACGGAACGGTAAGGTGCAGTAATAATTTCCTGGCCTTCTTTTACACCTTCAACGATCTGAATATAAGTATTATCCTGAATTCCGGTTTTAACTTTCAGCATTTTAGCTACACCGTTGTCGTACACGAAAACATACTCCTGAACAACCTCCATTTTCTTTTTTGGTTCCTCCGTTTTTACGCCTGATTCTTCAGTATTCTCTGTTTTCGTAATTGCTTTTTGAGTAGTGTCAGCCCTCGATGTGATAGCCTGAATAGGCAGTGTCAGTACATTAGCCATGCTTTCGGTCTGAATATCAACGGTAGCCGACATGCCCGGACGGAAAGGTGAATCATTAGGTTTGTCGGCATTGATAAGATCTTTGTACGAATCAGGAAGTATCCGGATTTTTACTTCAAAATTGGTAACCTGGTCGGCACTGACACCAACTGTATTGGCAGAAGTACTGATTTCCGTTACAATGCCTTTAAATTTCCGGTTCTGGTAAGCATCCACTTCCACCAGGGCTGTATCGTTGAGTGTAACACGAACTATATCGTTTTCGTTGACGCTCACATTCACCTCCATTGTTTGAAGGTTAGCAATTCGTAATATTTCGGTACCGGAACCAAACTGCGATGCTCCAGCCACACGTTCGCCTTTTTCGAGGTTCAGTTTGGAAACTGTGCCCCCCACAGGAGCAAATATAGAAGTTTTGGAAAGGTTTTCTTTCGATTCCTTTACCCCGGCATCGGCACTTTTCACATTAAAGGCGGCAGCTTTAACACTTTCTTCGGCGGCTTCTACTTCGGCAAGTGCCACTTCGTAATTCGCCTTTGACGTTTCGTATTCGGCATCGGATATCGTTTTCTGGCTGTGTAGCTTTTCGTTGCGGTCGAAGGAACTTTTGGCGTTGATAAACTGCGATTTTACCTGCGCCAGGCGCGCTTTCGAATTAGCAAGGTTTGCCTGTGAGGTGTTTTGGGCGGCAATGGTCCGATCGTAATTCGACAGGTAAATTTCAGGGTTTATCTTGGCAAGCAACTGTCCGGCTTTAATCTGATCACCTTCTTTCACCAGGAGTTCTATGATTTCTCCTGATACATCGGGCGAAAGTTTCACCTCAAATTCAGGGGCTATTTTCCCGCTGGCTGAAACCACTTCAACTATCGTCCGTTTGGTGACTTTTTCGGTTGCCACTTTGGATTCGTCAGGTTTTCCGATCAGTCCTTTCTTTTTGGCTATAACACCAACTATCAATGCAACAGCAACAAAAATGATAAGTATCCAGGTGATTTTTTTCTTAGTAAACATTACTGATATGGTTTAAATTATTTTTTTTAATTGAGTTTTTTTATGTGCTAATTTGCTAATGTGCTAATGTGTTAATGTGTTAATTGGGGGATAAGTTGATAAGTTGATGGGTTGATGGGTTAAAATACTTAT
>CAIXAQ010000843.1 GCA_903917425.1 uncultured Bacteroidales bacterium | reverse complement strand
TTGATACAAAAGGACCAAAAAATCAAGGCTTTATATAAATTTTACACATCTGTACGCCTTGGTAAAGCTTGCAAAACAAGGCTTGGGAGATTTGAATCTTATCCGGGCAGCACATGAAGCAGTGTTTTGCTACGCACATGCCCGCGCCTTTTACCTTCGGCTACAGCTGTTGTAAAATTTCTATTAGGCCGGTCCCTACACCCTGAAAATCATACTGATAAGTCAAATCTTTGTTCCCAAATGTTGCCTGAAAGAAAAGTTTCCTTAGTAGGGACCGGCCTTATACAATTTCAGTAGTTTTTCAAGGAAGGTTTTTGAGCGCTGGGCTTCACCAAGCCATGCAGAAGCGAGCCAAGTCCCCAAAGCCGGATATTTGATGAATGTATCATGGCGAACGGCTTGCGTGGCGTGGCAAAAACCTGACGTAGAAAAACACTGAAATCGTATACAGCCTTGATTTTTTGCTTACTTTTTGATCAAGCAAAAAGTAAGAAATAAATATTTAAACAACAGAATGTCAATCACTAATATATTCGATGTGTTAGAGGGCTCAGCATAAAAAAGCTGGATATTTGTTTGCAGTTTTAGGTTTAAATCATTCCATATGTATAAAACTAAAAGTGAGATTCGAATTTCATCAGCACATCAAAATATAATGTAGCCCATAAAGTACTCTTTACTGTTCAAAAATAAAAGTATGTATCTTTGTATTATACTCCATGTGTTATGAAAATATTTATACAAAAAACCGCTTTTTTATTTGCATTTTTGACTTTCTCATTCCTTTCCTACTCTCAGTGTGAAATCCTGAACCGTATATCACCCGACGGATCGATGATGTATTATATTGAGCCGTTAAATTTTTACTGGACTAAAACAAAAGCATTGAGCGGTGGAATTGTTACCGATAAAGAGAGCTATTTCCTGGAATTGTTTCCCACTCCTTTTCCTGAAAAACCGGCAGGTCATGAGCTAAAAGATAATCTTGAAATGAAACTGTCGGATGGCAAAACCTATACACTCGAGCATTTCGATACCCGGTATATACGTAAGGACACGGTCATGAAATTAGTCTATCTTATTGGTAAAAAGGATCTTGACCTATTGCTTGGCTTTGAAGTTACAGAGGTAAAAATAAATATGAAGGGTGACGAAGGTTTCAGGACCTACGTGTTTAAATTGCATAAATCTGCTTTGAAGGAACAGCTGGATTGTTTTTTGAAAGAAGAAGAGAAGAAAGAGAAGTAGTTACTCTTTGTCCTTTTTGGGCGACACAATAGATGAAATATGTCTTTTCAGGTTGGAAAATGGATTATTGAATGTTGCTGTAAACGACACAACATTATACAATTCATTCAAATTGTCGCGGGGTACAAATTCATTTACGTAGGTTAGCTCCAGTTGAAAATCATCTGTTACCATGTAACCTCCTCCAATTTCAAAACGATTTCTATCAAAGAAGGGAACACCTGAGGTTTTAGCAGCTGGTTTAAATAATAATTCTTCCGAAGTCATAAAATAAACTATTCCTTTTCTCAAAACCTTTCCATTGATCGGTTTCGTGTATTTTATCATCTGTCGATAGCGGTATTTGTCTTCATAAAAACCTTCTTCATTCATCATGAGCCTGAATTCACCTCTCATTCTTGTTATCAGTGTGTACCCGGTTTTATGAATATAATACATACCCTGCAGGCTCAGCCTCCATTCGGGAGAGAAATACTGCCCTATATCAGGCACATCTTTATTGTAGTAGTAGGCAAACGACGAAGATAGTTTCCAGCGGGGGGAATAATAATAATGAACCCAACCGGAAAGATACCGTTGAATATTTGTACTCAGCACTTTGTCTTCGGAAGGGGTGTTGCTGAAGGTGCTACCAAAATAAACCTCCCCGGCAACTTTATCGCTTATAGCTCGTACAAACTGGAATTCGTTACCTAATTGGGTATAACTGGCGGTTTGTGCCTTGTTTTTTAATGTGAAGCCCAATAGTAAGAAAAGCAGGATGGACCTTAGCAGGTAATCAAGCCTGAAATTAAAAAGCCGGCATGAAATAACTGCTGTTTTTTTTTTCATTTATTTTTTCATTTAACGTCAAACAGA
>CAIXAQ010000842.1 GCA_903917425.1 uncultured Bacteroidales bacterium | reverse complement strand
GGCTGCGGTCGCGCATCGTCGCTCCAGGGCGTGAGCATGTTGTGGCGCTGACACTGTTTGAGGAGTTCGGTGACTGGGTTCGCGTAGTCCACGACCCCAAAGTCAAAAGCAAAGCTGTCGCCGGCGCATTCGAGAACGAAGTGACCTTTGTACGACGCCAGCAGCGACATCAAATAGTGCTATTCGTATTCCTGGTATAACTGGTGGCGGATTTGCTGGTGGACGATAAATATGATTGACCTAAAGGACGTTACAAAAAAATATACAACCGGCAATATTGAGTTCTTCGCGTTAAAAGGAATTACGTTTAGCGTCAAAGAAGGCGAATTTATCGCAATCATGGGTCCATCGGGTTCCGGAAAATCAACGCTTATGCATATTCTTGGTGCGCTCGATGTTCCTTCCGCTGGTACGTATATGCTCGATGGGAAAGATGTTTCGAAGATGGAAGAAAATGAATTAGCCGTTGTTCGAAGAGAAAAGATTGGATATGTTTTTCAATCATTTAATCTGTTGAAGCGAACATCTGTTTTGCGAAATGTCATGATTCCATTGATGTATGCTGGAGTTCCACGCGCGAAACGATTAGATCTAGCGGTTCGGGCGTTGCATTCGGCAGGACTGGATGAAACATATTTCAATCATTTATCAAATCAGATTTCGGGTGGGCAAATGCAGCGCGTAGCGATTGCTCGTGCACTGGTGAATGAACCGGCGATTATCCTCGCGGATGAACCGACAGGTAATCTCGATCCTGAAACTTCCGACGGAATCATGCAATTACTCTTCGAAATCCGCAAATCAGGCAGGGCTGTTTTTATGGCTACCCACAATTATGCGCTTCTTCGCAAATACCCCTCACGCATTATTAAATGCGAAAAAGGAAAATTAATTGAAGTAGGTGAAGGATTGATCGGGATTGGGGCGGAATAGAAACGGCAAAATTGTTTCCCCAACCCAGAGTCATTCCTGGTTCAGTATAAGCATAGCTATTAGCAAATATTTCATAATGTCACAGAAATCCTGCCTGTAAATATCAATTACATCTTTTACTTCCATCATTCTTCCAGGATTTGGTTTTTGAACATTCAAAATTTCCGGTAGAATTCCTTACAGGCAATTTCCCACTTCCAACAATTCCATCTGATTCTGTGTAACCGGAATGTGCAAACTGCGTCATACTTCCAGTTGAAACAAATTCAGGTATGACAACCGGCCATCAAAATGCGACTTCTTTTCTGATTCAAAACTTTGAAGCCTTCGTTTGGATCACAGTAATTGCCGTATTCATGTTTTCGCCGGTTGAGACCCACACTCATTTCACAATTTGCCCTTTGAGCCTGGCTGGATTTGAGCATTGTCCGGGTTGTGGATTAGGTCATTCACTCATACTACTCCTTCATGGAAGACTGGCTGAATCCTTTCGGATGCACCCTTTGGGCATTTTTGCACTTGCTGCCTTTTTAGTGCGTATTGTATCCGTTTTTCGAAAATATGCACAATTTCTAAAACAAACCAATTATTTAAAAACCAACAACAACTAAACACTTGACCATCATGAGCACAAAACTTTTTCAATTAATGCCGGAACTTGATATGCAGGAAATGATGTATGTCGAGTCGTTAGTAAAAAACTATAACGATCAGCAAATGCTGAATTTTGCTAACTTTTACCGTAACCGCCGCCGCGATCCTCAATTGATTTTGCTCACCGGCCTGGCTGGATTTGTGGGTGTAGCAGGCATACAAAGATTCCTCACCGACCAGATTGGGATGGGTATTCTCTATTTTTTCACAGCAGGTCTCTGCTTCATCGGTACCATTGTGGATTTGATCAACCATAAGCAGTTGGCACTGGAATACAACATTAAAGTTGCCAACGAAATTTCAGGTTGGATGGCACGTATGCCCGAATAATGAAATTAATATTTGCTGAAGAATATAGCCCGTGGAACTAGCTTTCGCGGGCTTTGTTTCTTATGTGCAATTTATAATCATATTTTACTCATAATCAACTACCTACAATGCATAAATCGAAATTTTTTCCCTGTTTACAATAAATAATTCTGTAATTTATGAACTATTCGAAAAAACAATAGTTATATCTTATTATTCTGCAGCGACTTAATCTTTTTTTCAATACTTTTGGCACTAAAATAATCTACCATGACCCGAAAATTATTCTCTGTAATTCTTTTTACCCTAGTAATTTCCAGTCTGATGGCCGGGAACATTGACTTGCAGACTGCCCGTAAGGTAGCCGACGGATTTTTAAAGTCAAATTCGTCGATACAAAATCCCGCCTTGTTGCAGGCTTCGTCCGACTTTACAATCAGTCAGAACGGGAATGCAGTCTACTATATAATTAACCTGAATCCAAAAGGATTTATTATTGTTCCGGCCTATGATGCGGCACCACCGGTACTTGGATATTCACTCGAAAACAATTATGCTTCCGGCGAGCAACCCGAAAATTTTTCGGCATGGATGGATGGTTACGCTAAAATAATCAGTTCCCAGATCGAGAATAACATCGAACCTACCGACGCCAATACCTCGCAGTGGCAAGCCTATATTGATAATTCGGCAAGCAATACTTCGAACACAACCACAACTGTCGGCCCGCTTTTAAACAGTTTGTGGAACCAGAGTTTCCCTTATAACTACCTTTGTCCTGTTGATCCTGCCGGTTCAGGAGGACATGTTTATTCAGGATGCGTGGCTACCGCCATGGCTCAGGTTATGTATTACTGGCGGTACCCTCAGCATGGCACCGGATCGCATGGATACACCTGGGGCCCTTATGGGTATTTGTTTGCCGATTTTGGCAATACTACCTACAAATGGGAAGAAATGTTGAACAGCACCAGCGCCCAAAATTTCGAAATGGCCCAGTTGCAGTTACAATTAGGGATATCAGTAGATATGATGTATAGTGGTACCGGTTCGGGTGCTTACAGCGATGATGCAGCCAGTGCACTTCGGAATAATTTTGGTTACGATCCGAGTCTTGAACTGGTCAACAGGAATGATTACAGCTACGAAAACTGGAAATCCCTGCTGCGTTCGCAAATTGATGCCGGACAGCCTATGTATTACCATGGTTTTGGTACCGGCGGGCATGCTTTTAATGTGGATGGATACCAGGATACTATGTTTTTCCATTTCAACTGGGGTTGGAGCGGTTCATATAACGGGTATTTCCATCTTTTCAACCTTAATCCCGGCGGAAACTCATTTACCCAGGGACAGGGAGCAATTATTAATTTTATCCCGGCAGCAGGCGCTAACATTACACAATGCGGGCAAACCGATACACTCACTGTATTTTCAGGCACAATCGAAGATGGAAGCGGCCCTGTGTCGCCATACTTTAACAATTCGTCCTGTAATTGGCTCATAATGCCTGGCGATACGCTCGAAAATATAAAACTCACATTTGACCGCTTCAACCTGGAAAATGGTAAGGATTTTCTTTTTGTGTATGATGGAACAGACACAGATGCCTCGCTCATAGGCAGCTACACCGGCAATACAGCACCAAGTGTGGTTACAGCTACATCCGGCTCCATGTTTATACAATTTGTGACTGATGGAAGCGGAACTTCCAACGGATGGTCTGCCTCTTACAATGCCAAACTGGCACCCTTCTGTTCCAGCAACATTACAACCATTACAGGTATTTCTGGAAGCATTTCGGACGGAAGCGGAAGTTTTGATTATCGTGATAAATCCCTCTGCCGTTATAAGCTATTGCCAGCAAATGCCAAATCGATAAGCCTCACTTTCAGCGAGTTCAATACAGCAGGTGAAGGAGATTTTCTTGCCATTTACGACCTAAATACACAGGCTTTACTGTACAAATTATTTGGGCAAACCAATCCAGGTACTTTGAATTTTACAACAGGTAAACTTTATTTCGTATTCAGCACTGATGTGGAAAATTCGGCATCAGGCTGGAATTTCTCTTATACCTCTTCCGATCTGACCGGCATTAGTCAAAACCCAAGTGGTCTGCAAGTTTCCGTATTCCCTAACCCTGCACAAAACTCACTGCGAATAAGCGTAAATGCCTCCACAGAAAGTTATACCTTGAAACTTCTTTCCACTGAAGGCATTCCGGTGTACAACGAGACTATACAACCGAAAACCGGAAATGATACCAGGAATATTGATGTTTCGGCTTTTGCCCGAGGTATTTACGTTTTACAGATCAGTTCGGAAAAGGGAACATCATACCAGAAAGTGATCCTCAACTAATTAAAGTTTTTTTTACCAAAACAGAATATTGTTACCAGCAGGTTTGGCAT
>CAIXAQ010000841.1 GCA_903917425.1 uncultured Bacteroidales bacterium | reverse complement strand
TTCAATAGGGTTCAGAATATCGCCTGTAAGCGTCCAAAGGTATCCGATTACGGTTTTCGGGATCATTGCCGGGGTGACAGGTAGCCACGCGGTTGCCAAAAGTGGAGTGCCTGGAGCAGCAACTTCCTGGTACTCGAACATGTATTCCATCGGCTGACTGTTCAGCTTTTTAGACAAACTACCGACAAGGATAATTGAAGAAAAGAAAGCGTAATTATCATACCCGCCACGCATACTTTTGCCTGTTGCAGGATTGATTTCATTCACAATTTTAAACCTGGCACCACGTCCGATACGTGTGAACGATGCCGGAATTGGCGGGTCGCCGATAACCAGATCGCTGACGCACAAACGAACACACAGGCAATAACCTACGTTTTTTCGCCTGTTGGCCGAGGTTTCAAATGTAATTGGTGTACCTCCTATTTCAAGTTTGAAATAAACATCGGGTCCGCTGCTGAAAAATGGAAAGTTGAGATCGGTTTCCACATTGATTACCGGCGAAAGAAAAGTCTTTTTGAAATCAGCGGAGGTATAATCAATACGGAAATGGCCTGTCATATCTGTAACTGATGTTCCAAGCAGGTCATCGGTAATGAGATCGGCATCCATAGCTTTTACAGTAACTCCCGGAAGCGGGGCGCCGGTTTTGCAATCTACCAGCATACCACAAATTACCCATGCATCGAAATATTTACCCCTGATCATGCACCACAATTTAGCAGAAACGGCATAACTCCAATCGAAGAGAAGGTTTTGTTTTTCGTCACTTTTCCATTTAGGATAAATAGTTGTAATGTGAAACTGGAATTCTTTACCACCTTTTGGTGGCTTTGGTCCATGTGGAACACTGCCACAAACGAAATCAATGTCGAAGGCCTGTTCCAGATTCTTTTCAGAAACTTCAAATACAAAGTCACCGGCTTCGTTAGTGATGGCTGTTGCAAGTAGAAGGTTTTCACGGGCTTTAGCCTCTTCTTCAGTTACAAGATGGAATGTTTCCTTCGAAGATGCAACTGCGGCTGCAGTCACATTGGAATCGGGCCTGGTTTGATAAAGAATAACTTTTGTGTTACTCAGGTTTTCAAAGCATGTTTCGCAAAGATAACCTTTCAGATTTCCTTTAATGTAAGCTTTCATAGTAGTGATTTTTGGTTAAAAATTGTTTATAATCTGTAAATTTACACTACCATGAAACTGAAATCAAGAGTTTATGGTGTATTTAACATTTAATTAACCTCATTTCTGAGAAAACGCATAGTCAGAATTTCCTGAATTGTATACTTAAACAGTAAGGATAATATTTGTATAATGCGATTTAATACGAAACATGTCTGGAAAACAAATTTGCAGAGTTCATTTTAAAAACCCTCAAACCGGATGCTGTAATAGTGTTGAATTATAGCACCACGATTGAGGATTCGGAAGGTAGCTGGGTTCAAAGAGTTAGTAATTCATTCACCCGGAGAATTTATGACCTATGAAGACAACAGCAAAGAAAACGTTTGACGCAGTATAATTCATGCGGAAACAGCGAGAGAAATTGAGTAAAAAGGCCTTCAAAATGACAAAAGAGGAGATTGTTGAGCTTTCTACATCCCGGGAAAAGACTTCTGGGATATGTTGAGCTTATATCAAAGTTTTGCCTAATTTTAATCGCTTAGAGAGCGCGGGAATTGGCTTTGGAGGAGGGTGTGAGATGGATTGGCTTTAGCAGCAAGGTTTATCGAACGCCCTACAGATAAATTTAACTTACAAATTCTATGACGAAGAAAAGAATCATTATTCCAAGTTTAATCCTACAATACTCCGTTAAAAAGTTAGATAAATGTTTGATTTTCAGCAAAATAAGTGAAAATAAATTAGGTTAAACCATTGGAAATCAGTATTTTAGATGATTATTCCACTAATTGTCTAATCATGACTTCCAAGGTTAACCAAAGCGTTAAACATCTTATTATCAGCATATTACAAAACAAAACATTTTCGAGCATCAACAAAGCCCGAAAAGATTTCATCCTTAGCGTTCTTTGGCATATTTTAAGCATCAAAGGTAAAATTAATTTTACCCAATTAGGTCGCTTCAGTCCCTATTGTGAACAAACTCACAGAGTCCATTTCGAGCAGGAGTTTGATTTTTTATCTTTCAACAAATTACTGTGTGAACAGATAATAAACTCGGATCGCATTCTGGCTTTTGATCCAAGTTACATTCCAAAATCCGGAAAGCATACCTATGGCAGAGGTCGGTTTTGGTCAGGCTCAGCTAAAGCTGCAAAGTGGGGTTTAGACATCTGTGGCTTTGCCGTTGTTGATGTTGAAAACAATACTGCCTTCCACCTTAAAGCCTGGCAAACGCCTGGGGTAGATAATCCGGATGCAGATCAGTTTAACCTGCTTTCGCACTACGCATCAATCATTTCAGAAAATGCAAAGACGTTTAAAGAGATATCTGACTATATGGTAGCTGATGCCTACTTCTCAAAAAAATGCATCATTGATACTGTTTTGGGTGCAAAGTTGCATTTTATTAGCCGACTCAGAGATGACAGCGTATTGATGCATAAGTATTACGGAGGCCCGACCGGTAAAAGAGGGAGACCGCAAAAAGTTGCAGGAAGGGTTAACCCGGATGAACCTGACACAAACTACTTCGAGAAACAGATTTGTAATGAGGACTTAACAATCTATTCGCTGTGGTACACTCTAAGGCTTTCAACAGGGATGTTAAACTTGCCATAGCTGTCTTTTTTAAAGATGGTAAAGAAATAGCCCGTAAACTGTTTTTCTCAACCGATCTGAAGCAAGAGGGAAATCAAATTGTGCATTACTATCGTTCCCGCTTTCAGATTGAGTTTTTGTATCGCGATGCTAAACAACATACCGGGCTGAATGATTGTCAGGCAAGGAGTGAAAATAAACTCGATTTTCATTTTAACGCTTCTCTAACAGCGGTAAATTTGGCTAAGCATGACTGGTTATCAAACGAATCAACAGTACGAATTCCCTTCTCAATGGCTAATTATAAAACCTTCTTTAACAATGCTTTAATGCTCGACCGATTTATTTGCAGGTATTGGACTCAATCTTTCGGAAACTCAAAATACAGAAATCTATCATTGGGATAATAAGTAATTAATACTTTTTTGCCACGGATTACATATTCTTTCTCGTAATTTTTATCATAATTAGTCCTCCAGTTAAAAGATGCTTTTGTGCCATTTGCAGAAGTATCGCAAATAATTTTTATAGTTTCGAAAACACAAGTTGCAGGCACTTCTGCTTTGATGAAATAAACATTGTTTTCATCTATTGCCTGATTTTGAATTTTCCCCTGGGTATTTTTAATAATTTCATACGAAAAAGCTAAACATTTTTGATTCTGAGCCCGGGTTGAAAATCCTGTTGTTAGAGTCAAAATAACTGTAGGAAAAAGTATCATAAGGTTTTTCATAATCATGTTTTAACTTATATGTAAATGTACGAAATATATTGTTTTATCCAACCTAAGTCGATATATAAATAGTTGAACTTATTTTTTTTATTACGACATGTTTTCAATCTGCTATATTATCTTCTCAGAATGGTGTAAATACATTAGTCAAAAGACATTCAGGGGTTAATATATTCTAAGATCTTTCTTTCGGAGAGAGTGCAAAAAACCGGACTAACGCATGGCGTGTCCGGTTTTTTGTTTTTAAGGATTAAAATTTAAGTAATTATTCCTTTTTCCTGCAAAATATTATATCATTATTTATTGGTTGATTTGAAATAGCCTGCAACACACTGCATAATCTACCGCTATCAGTATACTTTATACCTAAGCATTTCTTTATTCCCATCGAATTTGATAAATGCATCTCCACTTTCAGAGAAATAGGGATAGGCGGTATCTTTCATCTTGCCTGCAATTTTGCCTGTTAAGGGGTCAAAACACAGGAATGAATTCAAATTAAAGATATCATCACCAATCCAGACAACATAAATACTTCCTTCAACATCTGTTTTTAAAATTTCTTTGGTTGGCGTTGCATACACTGTTTTTCCGTCGGTTGTCAACATGGCAAAACCTTCAGTAGCATATAAAAATATGTTATTGTTCATAAACGAAATATCCTTCGGGAAGCCAATACCTAACTTCGAAATCGGGGTGGAAAGCTTCAGTTTTCCCGTTAAGGCATCTATTGCAAAAAGTTCTTTTTCAGTCGCCACGTAAATGATGTTATCCTTAACAATAGAATTGGTTGTCCTTTTCTTCAATCCTGAATATTCAGCTTTATCAAAAGTCGCCCAAAGCAATTTACCGGTGGTTGCGTCGTAGCTTTTAAAACCACCGTCGGTCGGAAATGCAAAATCCGAAATATATGTTTCTGAATTGCTGCTCACTTTACTTATCAGGGTAAAAATACGTCCTCCAAATTGGTTAATTATCGAATTGTTTATAAAAAACATATTCGAAACCATTGCATCCTTATCGTATTTTTCACTTTCCCAAATCACTTTTCCTGTTCCTGCTTCTAAAGCTTTTAACATTCGTACATCCTCATGCATATCGGTTACATAAACCACCTTGCCGTCGCAATAAGGGTAGGGGGCTTTAGGATATTCCTGTGTAAGTTTGGTTAAACCAAAGTCGGCATTAACATAATCGAACCCGCTTGCCCATAAAATTTTCCCGCTTGCAAGGTCTAACACCGAAAAGCCGTCGTATACTATAAAGAGTTTGTCGCCCTTAACGTATGCTGTCAGAAAGTCGGCCAGTTTCTTGCTGGAAGGGGGGATTAGGGCAGGCATTACTTTGGCGTTCACGGTTTGGTTCCATTTATATTTGCCCTCGCAAAGCACAGTCAACGTTGCATCGGAACTTGAAAACACATTAGCTAAAAGCTTCATTTTATAATTCACCGAAACAGTTACTCCATTTTCGTCGAACGGAAAAGTGTGGTTCATAGCAAGAAGTTTACCTTTATCGCTCGTATTGGATTTTTCAGTTGTACTGGGTTTTTCCACAACAGGCCCGGCTATTCTTTCACCTGTCAGAGGACTTAAACTTAATGTTTTTTTCTCTTTGTTTTCATTGTAAACAATCCACACGGTGTCATTCACATTCGAAAGACCGCAATATTCCGCTTTATCGATTTTGAATTTATCGCTTAATGCGATCGACCATTTAACCTTGCATGTTACAGCATCGATCATGGCAACCTGCTTGTTATCGGTTATTAACACCAGCGTATGGCTTGGGTTAATGATTTTGGAGGTAATTTTAAAGGGGTACGTAATCGTTTGTTCCGGTTTAAACTCTTGCTGGGCAAATAACGATAAGCTAACGCTTAACATAATGCCTAAAATAATTGTTTTTTTCATGTGCTTTGTTTTTAATTGTTTATAATAAAAGGACTGTTATTAAGATTGCTACCTTCTCTCTATCATATAAGAATTATAGTAATTTGATTTTTTGCGTAAGCTTATTGAATCCGCCGATTTTTCTTCTGATGAATGCTAACGATTGAATTTACATACTCTTTTATGTATAACTCGCCATTAGTTACAGGTATAAATATTATAGTAAACAGTATTACAAGTGCTTACGTTTGATGCACTTGTTTATAAATAAGCTGTTTTTAAGTTTTTATAAGTGGTTGTAAGCAGGAATAGAACCTATCTTGTGCTTTGGCTATAACAAAGTTAATGCATAAATAAACTTTTATATTTATCAATTTGCAATATATAATTATTCTAAATAAGCGAATCAGATGATAATAAAGTTGCCTTGATTTGGTGTAAGAACTTCCATTGCTAGTGATTCCGGCAAAAAAAAATCCTGAGAGTAAACACTCAGGACCTTTACTGTAAGTTCAGGAATAAAAACGCTCTTACTTAGACCGGATCACCTTGAAAATCTTTCGTTCACCAGTTTTCAATTTAAAAGTCACCATGTATGTGCCTTCAGGCAAAGAAATCGGGTCAACCTTAGTCTGAATCCACAAAAAAATCTAAGTAGTTATTTTTCAATTGCCTCTTTGTCGTAAAGCATAATCTGCTTTTTCCATTCCTCGGGGAATGGGATGCTTTTCTGATCTTTGAAATCATAACACACCAACACAACAGAACAGGCTGATAATATATCGTCGGTATGTTCCTCAACAAGCAGATGTTCCATGGTGAGGCTTTTATTTCCTATATGAGTCACATGCGTTTCAACCAGAATACGGGTCTTCATGAAAATTGGTTTCAGGTAATCAATTTTTACTGATGCCGCTATCACGCCAATTTTTACATAATCCATATCGGGCAGCACTTCTTCGAAATAATGCAACTTCCCGGCATCATAGTAATTCTGGTACACCGTGTTTGAAACGTGTCCCAGCATGTCAACATCGTTAAACCTTACCTGGATAGGAATAATGCTTTTAAAAGGTAACTTATTTTCCATTCTGTAGTTTTTTCCCGTGCAAAGGTACCATAAGACTCATGAGTACGGAAAGATAGTTGATTATCTTGCCCAGGATGCTTCCTGTTCAAATTGATACCACGAAGTTTAAAATGATTATTGTGATTGTTGCACCGTTCTGCCTAATTGAGAAAGTGAAGCAATACCGCTGGTCCCGCCAAGGTTCATGCCATCGAGTGCAGAACTGGGTACAATTATCATAGAACCTATTTTTAATCCTTCGCCTATAAGGTTCATGGCTCTTAATTGCAGAGCTACCGGATTGCTCAGGTATGATTCACTGGCTTTTGCAAACTTTTCCGCAATTTCAGTTTCGGCTGTTCCAAGTATGACCCTTGCCTGGCGTTCCCTTTCGGCCTGGGCCTGTTTACTCATAGCATCAGACAAACCCTGCGGAATGGTAATATCTTTGATTCCCACTGTCTGGCAGGTAATCCCCCATGGATTTGTATTCTCGTCGAGCAATTTTTGAAGGTCTTCGGCAATTTTCACCCTTTCCTGCAGCAAATCTGCCAATTCATGTCTTCCTATGATGTCTCTCAAACCGGTTTGAGCAATATATTGAACAGCTGTCATGTAATCCTCCACCTCGAGCGCTGCTTTTTCTACATCCCATACAGTCCAGTACAAAGTGGCAACCACATTCACCGGCACAGTATCCTTTGTTAAAGTTTGATCTGCCTTGAAATCAGTCACCCTTACCCTTTGGTCGATATAATCTATTACATTATCAATAATCGGCACAATAAAAAATATGCCCGGTCCTTTTAATCCTATATATTTCCCCATTCGCAACAGAACCGCTTTTTCCCATTGATCGGCAATTTTTATTGAGCTGGTAAGGAGAATTGTTAGAATTATCAATACAACAAAGACCATAATGTTAAGATAATTCAGATAGAACATAACAGCTAATATGGCTGATACGATGATCAATACAGTTATTGAAATGGAGTTAAAAAGATTTTTCGTTTTCATAACTAATTGTTGTTAAGGTTATTATTGAGATTGTTGTTTTGAAGCTCAGCTATCACTTCTTCTTTCGAAAATCCGTAGGTATATGCAACGGTTAAAAATTCCTTACATATGTCCTGGAGTTTACTTTGTTTTTCTTCATCGCTCAGGACAATTCCATTGGCATTGATAAATGTGCCTGATCCTTGCTGGGTATCAAGAATACTCAGGATTTCGAGTTCTTTGTATGCTTTGGCGATGGTATTCAGGTTTACCTTAAGTTGGACAGCCAAAGACCTTACAGTTGGGAGCTGCTCCCCGGTTTTTAAGTTGCCGGAGGCGATTCCAAATTTAATCTGGTCAATGATCTGCCTGTAGAAAGGCGTTCCGCCACTTGGGTCTAATATAAAATTTATCATTGTTCCTATGTATTATTGATATATTGTATTAGTTATATAGTACAAAAATACAACGTTTTTTTGAAATCCGACAAAAAATCAAAAATAAATTTCAGTGGAGGTGTATAAAATGATCCCTTCTATCCAAATTTTATTTTTTGAAACATTGTGGTGTTTAATTAGTAGTCAGAATATGAACACTTTATATCTGCAGAAAGGTATTTATCTGCTTGCCACTTTCGGCAGTAACAGGAGCTCCAAAAAAAATCATTTACAGGTCTTTAGTAGGAGGTGTGTTTTTAACAGAAGATTCACACGGGAATTGAAAAGAATTAAATGGATCAAGTACAAAAGTTGGGGAGTAAACTGTAAATAGCTGTTTTGAAGTTTCCAGTTTTTCGAAGGATTCATA
>CAIXAQ010000840.1 GCA_903917425.1 uncultured Bacteroidales bacterium | reverse complement strand
TATGAATCGCTGAACACCGAAATCACGTCGGCTGCTGTAAAAGTGGGAACCGGAGCTGCCGTAGTCGGCACTGTGGATCCGGTATTATTGAAATACACATTATCGATATAAACATTTGGCAAATCGCCCGAAAGGACCAACTGAGCCAAATGCGATTTACTTGTTAATCCTGCAAATCCTGACATAGGAATGTTGATACTAACCCAGTTTTGAGTTACCAAAGGAGGGCTGGCAATAGTAACTTCCGAACTGACATCATCTCCACCGCCATACGCTCCATTTGGTCCGAAATCAACTAACATTACTTTAAATTTTTTGTTGCCGATAACATCCGGTGTCCAGATATCAATATGGAAAATAGTCATTGCACTGGCATCAATGGGTTGAGATGTAAACTCAATCCCCACAAAGTTTAAATTCCGGTAACGTATCACATCATTACCGTTGATTTTAATATCCTGGTTTTCGGCTGTTGAATATAGCCAGTGTGTGTTCCAGGTATCAACCTTAACATTTGTATAGGCGTTACTATACAACGAGATTACGTTGTTGGCGGGTAATGTCGGAGTTGGAGCCGGTGCGGTTGGCGCGATGGATTTGCCTATTGCATGGATAGTCAAGGAACCTTTAGCTACGACATTCCCCACCTTTGCGGTAATGACAGCAGTTCCGCTATCTGCTATTTTAACAAGTCCATAATTGTTTACAGTTGCTACAGAAGGGTTGGAAGAAGTAAATGTAAAATACGAGGCGGTTAAACTCACTTTTTGATCAATACCTGTTGGCAGATTAAATGAAGCATACAAATCAGTAATCTGGTATTGTTCGTCATTTTCAGCCTCATTTTTAACCAGATCCTGACCGTTTAATATTCCAACATTTTTATGTGCAATGGTTCCTATATTTTCGAACTGAACTTCATCGATCCAAAAGGTATAACCTCTTCCATTCTGATGGACAGCCGAGTAAAATAACATACCCCTTTCCTGCTTAAGTACCGATGGGTCGGGGATAGGAACGTAATATTTCATCCAGTTTGAATTGAGGGTAACATTTGTGAGAGTAACCTTGTATTTTGATTCCCCCATATCGTTACCGAAGCCAATTTCGTTGAGTACCGCAGGTTCAGATGATTTTGCCCAAAACGTAAGCACGTTATAGGCTGACAGATCACGACCCGGGTTTGTTCCAAAAACTCCGCCAACATACGAACCGTTAGGGTCACTAGTATCGGGAACTGCAAACTTCATTGAAGATGTCCCTTTGTATTTTACACTGAAATCAACATCAAATGCGGTTACTTTTGAGGTTCCATAAGCTGCATAATACAAGCCGGTACTGAATCCATCGATGAAAACCTCCGGCGTTGTGGGATAGGTGGCTAGTTCCAGTCCATCAAGTTTTCTCTCACAGCTGACTGCTATCAGCAGAATTGCGAACAGAGCAGTTATTGAATAATATGTCTTTATGTTTTTCATTTTTGTCAAAGTGTTAAGGGTTATTTACCAAGACTAAAGCTAAGATACGTTCTGATTTCCCATTCAGCGCCATTTCCATATCCTACTGCAGTAGGATCAGGTACCCATTCGCCTGAACTGTCCAACTTTGTTGTCGGGCAATATCTCGGCGAATATTGGTCGAGTGAACGCCAGGTATAACGCACTCCCATTCGTGTTTCAGGCAGGATGAACCATTTACGCATTACAATAGAGTAGGATAAATCCGCAGTTACCTGGAGCGGGTAGGTTAAGTTGAAGTCGCGATGGTAATCGTAAGGACCCCAATCATTCACTTTTACCATTGAAATCAGTTTTACTTTTTTGTAAATCAACCTGATATCGGTGCCAAAACGCTCAATTATCCGTTCGTCGCTTCCATTTGATTATGCATTACCGCCATAGGCATTCACAATGAATCCAAAGTCGGGAGTTAATTTTGACACAATGCGTGTGCTTACTTCCCATAAATCGTGGGCAGAAGGTGCACCTGGGAATGCGAAAATTGTACGTCCGTTTGCCATGATGCCTATTGCAGCATCCTGGGTTGTTGGTTGATGGCGATAGACAAAATCGGCACTCATGGCAAAGGGAGCATCTTCCATTTCATCGCTGTCCCATGCCCACATCCAGCTGGCAGGTGTAGGGTCATATGCAATTAAAAGCTCACCGGCGACAGTTTCCCTGTTTGACCTTACGGCAAACGGATCTTCGAGCACGTTTCGCGGCTTTGCGGGAGCAGGTACATCTTTTGATACGGGTCCGACAATTGGTTTCTGCCACAGGAAATTCGGCGCTATCTGAAAATCACCGATTGTATATGTGAAACCGGTTAAGAGGTTATATTGGTTGCCACTTCCGGAATCTTTAAGACGCCATCCTGTAAAAGTTTTCGTATAATCGGCTCCGCCATTGGCAACTAATCCCATTACAGCTCCTTGTGAATACCATTTAACAGGCCCGGCTGAATAGGTTATTTTAACTTTTCCTCCCCAGTTGTCTTTTGATATAATTTTATCCTGGTAAACTGTATAGTTTCCTTCACTGCCATCAACAATCTGGAAAGTCTCGCCATTTCTTGGCTGTCCTGACCAAAGACCACCAACATCGATACCTAAATTCCCTAAACTTGTTTTTAAATCGAGTGAGGCTCTGCGTGTTTGCAGTGTAGGGATAGCAAAGGAACTTTGTGCCGCAGCATTTTGATCCAAATCTTCGTGGTACATACCGGTTACAGTAAAAACGCCGACAGTCCGGCTATACTTCAATAATATTGCCGGGTTAGCACCCCACCAGAGCTCAGGACCAAAAGCAACTTTTAAACCTTCTAACGATTTTTTTCCTGCAAATTCAAAACCAAAGGGTGCCCCGCCATTGTAAATATCGATGTTTGGCCCGTAATTTGCCTCCGGGTATAATCCAAAAAAGTCACCTTCGTCGCCCCAGTGATAATGGCCTGTACGATAAAAAGCTTTAAGGTCAAACCACTTGTCATTCCAGGTAATATCGGCCCTGTACACTTGTACCCGCTCAAGTGAACTTAATGAAAAGGAACCGGTACCCTGATTAGTTTGTATCTCCTGGGAGCGGCCACGATTTTCGTAAAATATTTCATCAATCGGATTTTCGGCTACATTTCCAAGAATATTAAAAGAAACATTGGCGGTCACATTATCGGTAGGTTTCGCTTCAACTCCGATAAAATAAGACTGCATATGACCAAAACCAAGATAACTCGGATAAGATGGGGTTAAAGCATTGGGATCTTTTTTGTCCGGTGTGGAAATCATATTGCCCCCTGTACTAAAGGTAGATAATTCGGCCCTTAAGCCACTGATACGCACTTTCTTTGTTGCGTCACCTTCCATGGCGGCCTTATCACCCCTGGCTTTTAAAACTTCGTTTAATACCTGTATGTTTGAAAAATAGTTGCTTATTGAATCGGCTGTTAAGTTTGCGGAATAGGGATTCAATTTGTGAGCCTGCTGTAAAACATAATATGCGGCACGCGGATATAACTGATAATGCCCTCTTCCGTCAGTTTCCCCTTTTGCGCTTATACCGTACCACTCCTCGTTCATATTGTTTTCGCCCGGTACATAATCGTTGAGATAACCGCCGTTAACCCAGGAGGCATGAGTATCGTGAACGTCCAGATTTTCAGTTTGTTTGTATTTCCACCAGCCGTCGCTGAACATAAAGGTGAATCCTCCTATACAATTTTCAGCTTTGCCCACACCCGCTGCATTCTGATAAATTTCTTTCCAATTGTTTGTCAGGTAGTATGCCTGCGATTGCTGATCTTCCTCGCTGCTAACTGTATTATATGCATCTGAACCAAACTCGGTAAACATGATCGGTTTTTTCAGTGCTTCTTTTGTTTTTTGAAAGGCGTCGCCAAAAGAAACGCCCCGATACATATTAACTCCCAGGATATCAATATCTTTGCATTCATCGGCAATAACATCAAGGAAAAGTAAATCGCCATTGCATATAGCTACCGGGTGAGAATTATCGATAGTTTTCATGGATACAACCGCTTCGTTGAAAAGCTTATACAATGCTTTGGCACCCACGGTTGATTCTCTTTTATCGAATGGAATATCTTCCGTTTCCGCTCCGCGCCAGAAAAGGCCGTAATTGTTTTCGTTACCCAATAAATACAAAAGCAAACCCGGGGTATTTTTATATTCCTGGACAATTTCGGTTACTTCTTTTAAAAGCAAATCGTGTACCAGTGGATTAGAATATTCGGTATTTACCACCCATTTGCCATTCAGAGTTAAGCCATATCTGCCGAAAGAATGATTTATCATGGTATAAATCCCGTATTTCTCGTAAATGTATTTTATCCACTTTGGCTGGATACCGGTATAAACACGAATGGCATTAACTCCCATGTTTTTCAGCATTGGCATTTCGTTATCAAGGGCTGCTTTTATAAAATCATCCGATTGCTTCCACAAACTATAAGTGTAGTTAGTGCCGACTGGGAAATAATCCCAATTCATGCCATTAATCATCAGGCCTTTGCCATTGACTACCAGCTTAACTCCTTCGTTGCCGCTAACAACCGAAACTTTGTCCGCCTGCGCAAAAACAATAGTTATTGTGAACAAGAAAAGAGCAAATGTTACTAAAACTTTTTTCATATTATCATTCTTTTAAGGTGGTTAATTGATGCTGCTTGGTGGTTTGAGTCGGTCAATTTGTTTATTTTATCATTTGCGATAAGTTCATTGCTGTTCCTTTCAGAATTTGACATTTTCATTCTTATCCCAAATTCCCCAATAAGCTCCAACATCGCCTTCGGCACCTACTTTCCATGATTCGTCAAATGAGGTAAAGTAAAAGATATCGATATCTTCTTGTTTCGACCATAATTGGGTGTTGAGAAAATATTTTAATGCATTTTCCATCGAAGGCAGCGCTCCCTTATGGTCTTCTCCTTTACTGGGCCAACCGGTTTCTGTGATAATGACAGGTTTATTTCCTCCTCCTGCCAGCCTTGCCTGGGAAAACATTTGTTTCATATACATCAGGGAATAATCCATGTGGCAGAACTCCCAAAAGGGATAGCAGTTTGCTAAAATAACATCACATGCTTCCGTAATTTTCGGTCGTTCAGTGAATTCATAATACGCATCAACATATCCTACCGGTATGCTTGGAATGGCTTCTTTTACCCGGCTGATATATTCTAAAAGTTCATTTTCAGTTAAATCGTCCCGATACAGAACCTCGTTGCCAATGGCTGCAATATCAACATAACCCTCTTTTGCCAATTGCAGCAGAGCTGATATTTCCTGCTCGTTTTTCTCAGATTCTTTGCCTAACCAGGCACCAACCAGGGTTTTGAGGCCAAATTCTTTTGCAATTTTCGGAATCAGTTCATTGCCTTCGATACAGGAAAAAGAACGGACCCATTTTGTGTAGGGTTGTATCTTCTTCATTCTTCTTCTTACCTGGTCTTCTGAAAGCACATCACCGGGTTTTTGCCCTTCTTCGTAGGCACTAAAGCACAGGCCATGCATTCCGTTGTTCAGAACTGTTGTGAACAGATCGTGCAATTCTTCTGTAGACTTGCCGGCAAAATCAATTCCGCCCGCCAAAGCCATAATTTTTCCTTCTCTGAGTGACATATACGTTCTATTAATAAGTTAGGTTCTACTGTTATTTTTGTGGGTCATATGAATATGTCGGAAGTCAGAAGACCGAAGTTCCTCTGAAAACTTCATTTATCTAAGAAAGTAGGTCTTTATTGACCAATTACCTTTTTTCGAATATTTTCCATTCATAGCACCAAACTTTAAATTAGCACTTTCTTCCGACTTCCGACTTCGGTCTTCTGACCTGTTAACACCAATTCCATAAAATTCGTGTTAGAACCAAAAGTTATAATTAAACATTTCTTTCGATTATAGTTCGCCTCTGCGTTCTACCAATGTGTCCCGGATTTCCCTCGCCCTTTTTTC
>CAIXAQ010000839.1 GCA_903917425.1 uncultured Bacteroidales bacterium | reverse complement strand
TGATCTGTTCAGGCTACCTTTTATGCCTTTTATTTTTCCCCAGAACATACGATGTTCCTCAAATTCAGGAGCAGAAAGGAACTCTTTACTGGAATTTGCCGACAGGTTCAAGAATCGCTTACGCATTCATCCCTGCCAAAGGAATTAAAAAGCCCTACCCTATTATTTTTCTTCAGGGCGGTCCGGGTGGATTTATTTCCGATAGAAATATTGAGATGTTGGCCCCGCTTTCCGAAAACGGGTATAATATTTATCTTTACGATCAAATCGGGAGCGGGCATTCGGAAAGGCTTAAAAACATTGAGGAATACACGGCTCTGCGTCACAAAAAGGACCTGGAAGCAATTGTTGCGAAAACGGGTGCTGAAAAAGTAATCCTGATCGGGCAATCGTGGGGCGCCTGCCTTGCAACCTTATTTATTGCCGATAATCCCGGAAAAGTTGATAGGGCCATATTTACCGGCCCGGGTCCGATCCAGCCTGTAAATATGGAATTAGCGGACATAAAGGCTCCGGATAGTCTACAATTGATAGTGCCTCTCTATTCTAACGCCAATGCCAATAAAGAAGTTCAGAATATCAGAATTAAATTAATCACAAAATGGGCAATGCTGTTTAATTGCAAGTTGACTTCAGATAAAGAAGTGGACGATTATCAGACCTTGCTCAATGCAAATCTGAACAAATCCACTGTTTGTGATACCTCTAAAGCATTGAAGGCTAATGGTGGCGGTGGTTTTTATGTTCAGATCATGACTTTGAAGAGTTTGGCGCATACACCGGATCCGCGGCCGAAACTAATGAATTCAAAAATCCCTGTTTTAGTCATGAAGGGACAATGCGATAATCAAAAATGGGGTTTTACCAACGAATACCTTCAGTTATTCAGCAATCACAAATTAGTAGTCATTAAGGATGCAGGACATTCGATTTCAATTGAACAGCCCGCTTTATACCTGAAAACCATGCGGGATTTTCTGGGTGAATAGATGCAAACAGAGAAAAATGCTTTTACTGATATTTTTAGGTTCATTTCCAACCCCGATCTGCCATATATCAACGATTTCAAATATAATAAATTCAGTTAAAGTCCTGACAAAACAGTGTAACTTTTTTGCCTTTTCAACGTCTGAATGAATGTGAACGGTTCTTTTACAACATTGAATGAAAAACATTAATTTTATTCCCTTTAAAATAAAATTAACCTATTGTAAATAAGTCAATTAGCAAACAGATAAAATTATTGGCAACAAATACATGTGTGTAAAATCAAGAATAGATTTTTTTAATTTTACAATTACAAAGCTCACTAAAAATCCAGAGGCATGATCCGTTTGAACGGAATTAACAAATCATACATTACAGGCAATAACAAGCTACATGTATTGAAAGGTATCGATCTTCACATTAAGGCTGGTGAGTTTGTCTCTATAATGGGGTCCTCCGGTTCCGGCAAGTCGACCCTGCTAAATATCGTTGGCATTCTCGACGAGCACGATACAGGCGAATACTATCTCGACAATACCCTTATCCGGAACCAAAGCGAAACCAAAGCAGCCGGATTGCGAAATCAGTATATTGGGTTTGTTTTTCAGTCGTTCAACCTGATCTCGTTTAAAAATGCGATGGAAAATGTGGCTTTGCCTCTTTACTATCAGAATGTTAACCGCAAAAAGCGCAACCGCATTGCCATGGAATACCTCGAGCGTATGGGTCTGGCTGAATGGGCTGAGCATATGCCCAATGAGTTATCGGGCGGACAAAAACAACGTATTGCCATTGCACGAGCCCTGATTTCGAAACCCAAGGTTATCCTTGCCGACGAACCTACCGGAGCGCTTGATACCACCACTTCCTACGAGGTAATGCAGCTTCTGAAAGAAATTAACAAGGAGGGTATCACCATCATTATTGTAACCCACGAAAATGATATCTCACACATGACCAACCGCATTATTCACCTGAAAGATGGATTAATCGAAAGCGAAGTGCTGAATGGGAAAAATCAGTTTGTGTCGAACAATTAGATTGCAAATGCCCTAAAAAAGTGCTTAGTGCCAAGTGCACTGTGCTTAGCACCAAACACACAGCACAAAGCACATAGCACTAAACACCAATCCTTAAGCTCTAAGCACATAGCACTAAGCACATAGCACTAAACACATAGCACTAAACACATAGCACTAAACACATAGAACTAAGCACATAGCACTAACCAATATGTTCGATACCGATAAGTGGCAGGAAATCTTCAGCACCATTAAGAAGAACAAACTCAGGACATTCCTGACGGGCTTCAGCGTAGCGTGGGGTATTTTTATGCTGATGATCCTTCTCGGTTCGGGAAATGGCTTGCAGAAAGGCGTTGAGAAGGAGTTTGAATCATCGGCAACCAATACCATCTGGGTATGGAGCGGGCAAACCAGCCTGCCTTACAAAGGCATGAAACCGGGAAGAAATATCCAGCTTGTGAATGAGGATTACGATGCAATAAAGAAAACGGTTAAAGGAATTGATAAAAGTTCATCCCGTTATAACATTTGGGGAACCAACACTTTATCTTATAAAAAACAATTTGGAAGTTTCAACGTAAGGAACGTGTACCCGGATTATGGCGAAATCGAAAAAATAAAAATCATCAAAGGCAGGTATATCAACCAGCCCGACATTGACCTTTTCCGGAAAGTGACCACCATCAGCACCATGGTTGAAGAGGCCCTTTTCAAAGGAGAGGATCCGATGGGTAAATATATCAATGTGAACGGCGTTCCTTTTAAAGTGGTCGGGACCTTTACTGATGACGACAACCGCGGCGACGATAATATGCGCCTTATTTACCTGCCAATCAGCACGGCACAACGCGTATTTTCGGGAGACAACCGCATCAATACCATTGCATTAACGGTGGGAAATGCTTCGGTTGAGGAAAGCAAACTAATAGAACAAAATGTAAAATCTAAATTAGCTGTTTTGCATAAATTCGACCCGGCTGATCCGCGTGCCATATTTACATGGAACAGCCTTGAGGAATTTCAGAAATTTCAACGTTTATTTTCCAGCATCCGGCTGTTTATCTGGATTATTGGATTTGGGACAATTATTGCCGGTATCGTAGGTGTAAGCAACATCATGATGATAGTGGTGAAAGACCGCACCAAGGAAATCGGGATCCGCAAATCCATGGGTGCCACGCCCTGGAGTATTATTAGCCTGATCCTGCAGGAAGCCGTTCTTATCACCTCATTTGCAGGTTATTTCGGGTTAGTGCTAGGTGTGGTGGTTCTTGAGACCATAGGAAGCAAAATTGAATCGCCCTTTTTCTCTCATCCTTCTGTTGATCTGAGTATAGCCCTGTATGCCTTGCTTTTGCTGGTTTTCAGCGGTGCCCTTGCCGGATTTATTCCAGCCCGGAAGGCTGCGGCAATTAAACCGATTGAAGCGCTGAGGGATGAATGAGCGGATTGGGGATACATGGGTAAAAGACGAGGGGCGACAAGGCGAAGGGGCGACAGGGCGAAGGGGCGACAGGGCGATTGAAAAGGACAATTTGAATAATAACTGAATAACAATTTTGCTCAAAACTAACTCTGAAATCCTAAAACCTGAAACACTGAAACCTGAAAC
>CAIXAQ010000838.1 GCA_903917425.1 uncultured Bacteroidales bacterium | reverse complement strand
GTAAATACTTCGGTCTCCCGGCTTCGGTCTTCTGACTAAAAAAAGACCAATTCTCTTCTATTCCTGGCAGAACCGATCTTTACAACTGTTCCCTCAGTTCAAGCAAAAATCGTTTCATTCGGAGTAACGAATTCAGAACATCCTGTTCAGGGGCTTTACTTGCAACCCGGTTTTCGCGGAGTTGCAATTTAGCCCCGTCTAAAGTGTATCCTTTTTCTTTAATCAGGTGAAAGATGGCATGGAAATGATCCACATCGTTTTGGGTAAACAAACGGTTTCCTTTTTTATTACGATGAGGTTTAATAATATCAAATTCTTTTTCGTAAAACCTTATCAACGAAGTATTTACCTTAAACATATCGGCCACCTCGCCTATGCGATAATACAGTTTGCCTATGGGTTTGGTGCGGAGAGTCATTGGGGGTTTTGAGGGTTTAGGGGATTGGAGTTGGGTTTTAGGAGGTCGAAGGTTAAAAGTCAAAGGTCGAAGGTCAAAGATCGAAAGCCGGAGGTCGAATCCGCAATTTACAGTTTCCGAATGTCAGTCCCTATTTTCTATTTTCTATTTTCTATTTTCCAGTCACCAGTCACCAGTTTTAATCCAGCGTCTGCGATGGTTGCGATGACATTTCAAGCATAGCCTGGTATTCAGCAGGAGTTATATCGTTGAAGAAGAAGTAAATAGGATTCATCGGCACACCTGCTTTATGAACTTCGTAATGAAGGTGAGGTGCCGTTGATTTCCCGGTATTTCCCATTAAACCAATTATTTCACCGCGTTTTATTCGCTGTCCGACTTTCACTTTTATTTTCGACAGATGAGCATACACCGTTTCGTAACTATAGCCATGGTTAATGGTTATTTTATTTCCATATCCGCCGCTATTGTATTCAGCTTCAGAAACTACGCCATCACCGGTTGAATAGATAGGAGTTCCTACTGCTGCCGTAAAATCAATACCCTCGTGAAATTTAACAACTTTATAAAACGGATCTGTACGGTAACCATAAAGCGAACCAATACGTCTTAAATCGTGAAAATCAACGGGTTGAATAGCCGGAATGCTTGCAATAAGTTTCTCTTTATCTTTTGCCAGTCTAAATACTTCATCGTACGACTTACTCTGAACCACAAGCTGGCTGGTGATTTCATCTAGCCGTTTGGCTGTATTGACGATAATTTTCGAATTTGCCAGGCCTTCGAGATGCTCATACCTGTCGACACCGCCAAAACCAGCCTTGCGAACTTCTGAAGGTACTGGTTCGGCTTCAAAAATAACACGGTAAATATTATCATCGCGATCCTGCACATCCGTAAGCACTTTTTGCACTTTGTCCATCCGATCGTTCATGATCTTATACTGAAGCTTGTATTGTTCCAACTCGTTCAGCAGTACTTTTTCGCGCGGCGACGACATAAAGTTGTAAGCCAGCACTATAACAACAACTCCAAACACCAATCCAAACGCCATGGACGAAGCGATGCGTTTTACGCGCTCCTTCATGGTTACCTGTACCTTCTCAATTTTGAGCGAACTGGTGTTAAACTGGTACCTGATTTTTGCCATTTTTTTGTTAGGCTTTAGTGGGTTGGGGTTAGGGGTTAGGGAAGGGTTGTTTCTGGTTTAAGTGTTTCTGGTTTATGAGTTTCAGAGTTTGAGGGTTTGGTTTCAGCGTTTCCGGTTTCAGTGTTTCTGGTTTTATGTTTTCAAATTATCACATTTTCAAATTATCACATTATCAAATTACCACATTATCAAATTTTCAAATTAGCAAATTAGCAAAAATCAATCTAATTCCATTCTACTTTCGATCCGGTAACGGCAAAAATAATTATTTAACTTAAATTTGCAGCCTTTTGGGATGTGAACAATTGTTAAAAGCGGTACTTATTTAAGTTTCAACTTGCATTAATCAGTTTCAAACAACTAAGATACAACAAAATACATAACCGACAGTCTTTATTATTTAAACCGACAAATTACTTTTTACGATGACCAGTGCCGAAATACGCCGTACTTTCCTTGGATTCTTCGCTTCAAAACAGCACCAGGTAGTTCCTTCTGCTCCCATGGTGGTGAAAAATGACCCTACTCTCATGTTTACCAATGCGGGAATGAACCAGTTTAAAGATTGGTTCCTGGGGAATGAACCTGCAAAATGGTCAAGAGTGGCTGATTCGCAAAAATGCCTCCGGGTTTCGGGAAAGCATAACGACCTGGAAGAAGTAGGGCACGACACTTACCATCATACTATGTTCGAAATGCTTGGAAACTGGTCGTTCGGCGATTATTTTAAGGAGGAAGCCATTGCCTGGGCCTGGGAACTGCTAACCGAAGTTTACAAAATTGATAAAAACAAATTATACGTAACCATTTTCGGCGGCGATGCTGCCGACAATATGGCTGAAGATACGGAAGCCCTGGAAATCTGGAAGAAATACATTTCTGAAGATCGGATCCTCCGCGGTTCCAAGAAGGACAACTTTTGGGAAATGGGCGATACCGGCCCGTGCGGACCGTGCTCCGAAATCCATGTCGATATACGTGATGAATCCGAAAAGGCAAAAATCCCCGGTGATCAGTTGGTGAATAACGATCATCCCCAGGTAATCGAAATATGGAATAACGTTTTTATCCAATATAACCGGCAGGCAAATGGCTCATTGGTTCCCTTACCTGCCAAACATGTGGATACAGGCATGGGCTTCGAACGCCTGTGCATGGTGCTGCAGGGAACACAAAGCAATTACGATACCGACGTTTTCACCCCTTTACTCGCCGAAATTGCAAAAATTACAGAAATCCAATATGGCAGCAATCATAAGAGTGATGTCGCCATGCGTGTTATTGCCGACCACCTGCGGGCCGTGACTTTTGCCATTGCCGACGGTCAGCTTCCTTCGAATGTTAAGGCCGGATATGTGATCCGCCGTATCCTTCGCCGTGCCGTACGTTATGCATACTCCTTCCTGAATATGCGCGAGCCTTTGATGTTCAAGCTGGTTACGGTACTCGAAGCACAGATGGGCGAGTTCTTCCCCGAACTTACGCGCAACCTTCAACTTATCCAACGTGTCATCGCAGAAGAGGAATCCTCGTTCCTGCGCACACTGGCAACCGGGATTGTTAAATTTAACCAATATATTGCATCGCATCCTGACCAGAAAATGATAAACGGGGAATTTGCATTTGAAATGTACGATACTTTCGGTTTCCCCATCGATCTCACGCAACTGATGAGTCGTGAACTGGAATGGGAGGTGGATATGGAAAACTTCAGCATTAAACTCGAAGAACAGAAAAACCGCTCCCGCCGTGATGCCACCGTTTCGACTGACGACTGGCATGAACTTGAAACTTCGGAAAGCACTGAATTCCTGGCCTACGATACAAACGAAGCAGATGTAAAAATCATGCGCTATCGAAAAATCACAGCAAAAGGAAAAGATTTGTACCAGTTGGTTTTCGATCGCACCCCGTTTTATGCCGAAAGTGGCGGGCAGACAGGTGATACCGGGAAGTTGGTTTCTGCCAACGAAACCATCCAGGTTATTGACACACGAAAAGAAAACAACCTGATAGTGCACCTTGTGGAGAATTTGCCCGAAAACCCAGGTTCGGCCTTCAGGGCAATAGTTGACATGGATCGCAGAACAGCCACTGCCAATAACCATTCGGCTACTCACCTGCTGCATTATTCGCTGCGGAAAATACTTGGAACGCATGTTGAACAGAAAGGGTCGTTTGTCGGTCCTGATTATTTCCGTTTCGACTTCTCGCATTTTCAAAAGCCTACCGAAGACGAATTGCTTGCCATCGAAAAAATGACCAACAGATTGGTGCGTGAAAATGCCCAACTCGACGAACATCGCGCAGTAAGTATGGAAGAGGCTGTAAATATGGGTGCCCTGGCATTTTTCGGTGAGAAATACGGCGATAAAGTGAGGGTAATAAAATATGGCAATTCCGTTGAACTTTGTGGCGGAACCCATGTAAAAGCCACAGGTCAGATCGGAATGGTAAAAATTACCAGTGAAGGTGCCATTGCCTCGGGAATACGCCGCATCGAAGCCATTAGCGCCGCCAAAGTTGAGGAATATGTTGATACCCAGGAATCCGTAATTACAAGTCTGAAACAATTGGTTAAAAGTCCGACTGAACCTCTGAAAGCCGTCCAGCAACTGATGGATCAGAATACCGAAATGCGTAAGCTCATTGAAGCATTGAACCACGAAAAGGCACTGAAACTGAAAGATGAACTGATAACCCAGGTTGAACTGATAAACGGGATAAATTTCCTGTCCATACGCATTAACGCCGATGCAAACTCAGCAAAAGACATTGCTTTCGGGATGCGTGCCCTGGTTGACAACTTGTTTCTTGTGCTTGGCTCCGAAAATGACGGCAAAGCAACACTTTCCGTGCTGGTTTCCGACGAACTTATTGCTTCGAAGGGAATGAATGCAGGAAACATTGTACGCGAACTTGCCAAATCAATACAAGGTGGGGGCGGCGGACAGCCCGGATTTGCAACAGCCGGTGGCAAAAACCCCCAGGGGCTTGATGAAGCGTTGAAAATGGCGCGAAAATTTGTTGGTTAGAATGTGATAATTTGAAAATTTGAAAATGAGATAATTTGAAAATGCTGAATTATGACTCATTCATTTGTACCATCATGGTATTTCAAAAGAAGCTGGTAATTAAAATTACCGGCCTTTTTTTTGCAAAGGTTTTCTAAGCTAATCAAAACTGTTGCACAATGAAGTTTCAACCCACAAATAAATACACATAATGCTGAATATCTGATTACTATAAATTTTTTCCAAATATTAATACTCTCGT
>CAIXAQ010000837.1 GCA_903917425.1 uncultured Bacteroidales bacterium | reverse complement strand
TGAAACCCTGAAACCAGAAGCCGGATACTGGAACCAGGAACAAGAAACCAGTCACAAGAAACCAGTCACCAGAAACCTTGAAAGTACAAACCTTGAACCTTGAACCTGAAACCTTGAACCTGAAACTCTGAAATCCGAAACTCTGAAACCTGGAACCTGAAACTGTCTTTCATGGTGATGTCATAAAACAAATTTTTAAGGCAGCTTCTGACTTCCGAATTCAGACTTCCGGTATTTTCAATTGACCTACTAAACTAACAGAAGAACCAAATAAGTACTAGCCACAAACTATTGATTTGGAAGATACCGCTCCTTTATTTTTTTACCAGTTTTTTTAAAGGCAACATAAGATTAATCACGGTTCCTCGCTCCTTACCGTTACCAATACTAAAATGACCTCCCAGCGAAATGCATCTCTCCTTCATGCTTAAAATGCCAAACGATTTATTCGACTTAATTTCATAATCGGGTATTCCCCTACCATCATCCGAAATTGTAAGATTAATGTGCTTATCAGTTTGAATGAAAGTAATATCAGTACTTCCGGCCTTTGAATGCCTGGCGATATTGGTTAACGATTCTTGTATAATCCTGAAAATCTGAAGGGAAGCATCGGTGGAAATATTCAGTGTGATATCCATATTGAGCTTAACGCCAATGCCAAGTCTTCTCTCAAATTCTTTTATGTACCATTCAATGGCGGCTTCAAGACCAAGGTCATTAATTATTTCCGGCCTTAATTGCGAAGTAAGCCGCTGAACGGTTTTAATTGTTTCGCTAACCAGGTCGGACACTTTACTGAGTCTGATATGGGCTTCTTCCTCCGAAACATAATGCCTGATAAGCCCCAGATCAATTTTTACCGCTGTAAGCGCCTGCCCGAGGTCGTCGTGAAGTTCACGTGAAATACCAATTCTTTCCTGTTCCCTTACTGTCTCTATATGTTGTGTTAAAAGCCGTAACTGCTCAACTGATTTATTAAGTTCTTTTTCAGCCTTCTTTTTATCGGTAATATCCTGCACGGTACCTACCCATTTCACAGGCAGCCCATCGGTATTGTACCTTATTTCAGCCTGCTCATGAACAAAGCGCTCTTTCCCGTTTGGCAGGATTAAACGATGATCCTCACTGAGAGGAAGATGCGACTCCCAGCACTGTGTTATTGCTTTAGAAATATTTGTGCGGTCTTTCGGATGTATGCTTTGCGTAAATAAATCTATTGTAGGTTTAACTGTTCGAGGGGCATACCCAAAAATACGGAAAGTTTCATCAGACCATCGTAATTCATGGTTAATGTCATCCAACTCCCAACTGCCAATATGAGCAATTTGCTGGGCTTCAGCAAGGTTATTCTCACTTTCGCGTAAAGCAATTTCAGTCAGCCTTCTTTTTTCGAGCAGTTCAATTTTTATTAACGCTATACTTACCTGCCTGGCAACAGATTCAAGAAAATCGATTTCATCCTGCTTCCATTGTCTTTGCCAGAGTATTTGATTCAAAGTTAACAAATAATACCCTGATTGGCTAAAAGCAAAGGGAAACCAAATTAAGCTCCTGATATTTAAATCAGTATGCAGTATTTTAGCTGAATTATCTTTGCTAAAATGTTTATTTACATTCTCAGAATAACTTGTCAGGTATTTTTGAGTTTTCCTGATTTCTGACAGGGGATTTAAAAACAAATCCAGCGAGGAATAATCTCCCTTTGTGGGGGCAATATCAGGATGATCGTGATTCAACCATTCGCATAAAGAGGTTATGCGATTCTTCTCGAACGAAATATCATAAATCAAAGTACGATCCAGATTAAGTGTTTCGCCAATAATACGGTTGGTATTCTTTAAAATAAGTTCAGCATCATTATCGGAAATTATAGTTTCGGCAATTTTATTCAAAGCTGTTAAAAAGGTAAATTGGGTTTCACGATTTCCCTCGACACGTTTTCGCTCTGTGACATCTATTAAAAAGTTCATCGTGGCAGGTTGGCCCTCCCACTCTATTTTAACGCTATTCATCTCGATCCAAAAAAAATGCCGGTCTCTATGAAATGTCCTGAACTGATACCTGGAAGGGACATTCTCACCTGTAAGGCTTTTAAAATAATTGTCCTCCACAAAATCCCTATCATCATGATGGATGAATTTCAAGAAAGGTCTCGACATTAATTCATATTCAGTAAACCCTGTCATTTGCAACATGGTCGGGTTCAGGTATTTTATTTTTTTGTCCTGAACAACTATAATCCCCTCACCTGCCGCTTCAAAAAGGATTCGGAACTGCTGTTCTTTAAGATAAAGTTCGTCCTCTGTTTGCCTGAGTTTAGTAATATCTGACATTACTGTCAGGATAAATCTGTCTCCCTGGTTTTCAATAATTTCACCTGAAAATAATCCATCCACGATTTTTCCTGACTTGGTCCTGATTTGCAATCCGAAATTAGAGACATATCCATTATTCTCCAATTCATAAGCAGCCATTTTTTGCTTCTCCGGCTTTACGAAAAGATTTAAATCTTCGGATGACTTCCCTATGACTTCCTGCTCTGCAAATCCGGTTATAGTTAGAAATTTTTTGTTAACTTCGACAAATAAACCCTTATTTGTGATTGCCATAAGGGATGGATTGTTGTAAAATATTTTATTGAATTTCAGCGAAACCACACTTTCCGTGCTAATGTCCCTGGATTTGCAGAAAACACAGTCTTCATCGTTCCATTTTCCAAACCAGATATTGGAATTGGCATACAACGGAAGTCCATCCTTACGGACAAGAGGGAATGTTAAATATTCAGATTTCCAGGTAAACTGACCGGAAAAAATCTTCCTGATCGAGTCCCGGGCAACTTCCGTGAATAAATCCCACAAAAACATTCCAGGCAGTTCTTCTTTTGCAAATCCTAGTTTTTCAAAAGCAGTATTGTTGGAATATACTATTACCCCCTGCATATTTCCAACAAAAACCAGGTCTTTTAGCGAATCGAAAAAAGTGAGGAAATTGTCATTACTGGATTTTAGTTGTTCCTCCAGGTACTTTTTTTGCGTTATATCCTGTATTGTGCCAAGCAAATGCTCCGCGTTGCCATCCGGATCAAAATCGAATTCGCCCAAAGCCGAAACCCATATTTCACGCCCGTCTATAGGCCTGATGACCTTATATTCCATATCGAACCGGGTTTCATCCTGCACCGTTTTATAAAAATAATCCGTTAATTTTTCCCTGTATTCAGGGGCTATCAACCTTGTCCAATTTTCGATATTTCTTACAAAAGAATCATCAATTCCGAACAAATCGTCAAGCATGGGCGAACTTTTCCAAATTCCGGATTTGATATCGGTAATATAATAGCCAACGCGCGAAACCTTCAGGGCTTTCTGCAATATGTGTCCGCTGTCGCGGAGTTTCGGTTCTGCCTGCCTGACGGCAGCTGCTTTCAACTGCTCTGCCTCCCGCATCATTGTTTCCCGCTTCCAGAAAAGGTCTATATGTACTTTGATTTTATAATTAAGGACAATATCGCTGACAGGCATTGTAATAAAATCGCAGGCACCCGATTCATAACCCTTTATCAGCTCGTTTTCGTCGAATTGATCATCTGCCAGGAAAATAACCGGGAGTTTATTATCGGTTCTTCCTTCATTCAGTTTCACTGCCAGTTCAAATCCATTCATCTCAGGCATATGAATGTAAATAATTGCAATAGCCAGTTCAACACCAATCATTTTCCGCAAAGCCTCAGCTCCGGAATGAGCCTTAATCAGCTTAATATCCATTTTATGGATAACAGATTCCAGGTGAACCAGATTTTCAGCATTATCATGAACAACGAGAATATTGGGTGTTATAAGCATAGTGAATATGGGTTTATTTTATACTGACCTGTTAATAATGAATTTATTAAATAAAAATACCAGGTAGCAAAGATACCAAATTCTTGATATAAGCAAAAAGTTTTATATTGTAAATAGCAGCAGCTTCCAGGTGTAATTTATTGATTAAAAAGTGATTTGAGTTTGTTGAAAGAAATTGCTTAGAATTTGGATTTAAAAAT
>CAIXAQ010000836.1 GCA_903917425.1 uncultured Bacteroidales bacterium | reverse complement strand
GTCCTCAAGTTGATACAAGAAAAAAGTAAGAAAAATGTGATTTATTTTAGCCAACACTTGTTAGTTTTGCTAGGCAGACTAACTTTCTGCTTTTGCCAGTACAATTTATTTAGATTATATTTTAGATGAACATTTACGTTATTTACCCTTAAAGGTACAGTGTATATTGCTGTTTGGCAAAATATTTACAAAAAGTTATTAACAATTTATTTTTTGTTGCTATATGGCTCTAAGTATAGGTATAAAAAGTTATTAACAATATATTTTTTATTTAGCCATTTCCCGTCCTTGTTATTTAATCTTTATATTCCTTCTTGCAACTATCAATCCGTATAAAAATGGCATCATTTGTTAACTCTTGAATCAATTCATGTTCCGGTATATCTTGCCTTCATTCTGTTTTTAAAGATTAACAAATTCTGCACCAACTATAAAACCACCTAAGCCTACAAAATTTAAGTTTTTCAAAATTTGTGTAATTGTTTTACTGAAAAGTTAAAGGTTTAGTTTACCCGTAACTGCCGTTGGGTTTGACTATATACTTTTGATTTGTTTTGCTATCCAGGTAGTTGGATTGTTTAAGAGCTGAATGAAAGTTTATGTTACGCACCTCTACATTCCTGCTTACCACCTCTTTCAAATATGATACGGTTGGAGGTTATAAAAGCGAAAATTAGTATTCCCTCTGAGTCTATTTCGGTGAAGGGTGGTTCAATTTGCATATCCGGTAAGATGATGCCTTTTAAAGTAAAGGAATTTATTATAGTGGCTGTAACTAAGATTTGGAAGGTATTACTTTCTTGTTATGACTTTTTAGCATGTGGGATTCAGCTTTTTCCCTGGCGCCAGTGTATTTGCTTTTTCGGCTAATACCGTGACAGGAAAAAGTACATGTAGCCATCCAAGACTGGTATGTGTGAGGAAGTGAAGGAAATAATGAATAATGCGTTAAGATATGGTTTAATTTCCCCCATGCTGGTAGCAACGGCCATTTGAGCTGCTTGTCATGCGTTTGCAGCGGTCACGGGCTTTTGTTGTGCCGGAACATTGAACAGTGGATGATTTAGGTGCCGATTTTGCAGGTGCGGTTTGTGTGTTGGTGTTGTTTTGCTGCTGGGCTTGTTGGGAGATATGCAGGTGACAATAACCTGATGGGTCCAGGGTTTTGTTTTTACATTGGTCGCCTGCTTTAGTTTTCCCTTTGCATTGAACGGATGTTGATTCTTTATTCTCTGAACCTGTTTTGTTTGTTGTGTTTGAGCTTTTCCATGACCAGCATTTGAGGCAAAGGGACTTCTCAATCTGTATTTCCTGATTGCCCGGTAGTGATGGGTAAAAATCGATACCTGTAAGTTTTTCAACGCTGTCGATTGTTACAGCGAACTCCTGAAGTGGTAGGGATGAACCTGCATTCGGCAGGATGAAACCTATCCCATTCAGCCCTGGCTCGGTATAATCAAGAATGACTTTGTAGAAGTACCTGGGAATTGACACTTTATCTGGACCGATGGTTGGCAAACCAAACGTTAATATGGGGCCGGTTACGATATAGAGTGCGTCGTTTTCGATTGCCCAGGTACGGACTAATTCTTCAAGTTTTTTCCAGATACCCCGGTTAAAGCCTGGTATTTGCGGACTCATGTTGCTGTAATAAAAAGATTCAGCCATGGTTGCAGATGACCATCCCATATCGGATGCAGGTGCCAGATGTCCTCGATCGTAACCGGAACCGGCATAATCGGCATCGGTTGCTGTACCGGATTTTATCAGAGGATCAGTAAGAAATTTGTCGGTCCGATCGAAAAGCTTATTTGTTTCTTCGCTTGTAAGTTCGTAGGCTACCCAATTAGCTTGCTTGTGTTTATCGTTGAATAAAAGGGAGTAGCCTGCATGTGAAATAATAGATCGG
>CAIXAQ010000835.1 GCA_903917425.1 uncultured Bacteroidales bacterium | reverse complement strand
GTAAGCAATACTGAAAAAATTATCAGCACTACAATACCACCGGCATACACCGTAAGCTGCACTGCGGCAAGGAAGGTATATTCGAGCATGAAATATATAGCAGCGGTTGAAATGAGTACAAACAGAAGGTACACTGCGGCACGCAATATTTTCCGGCTTGTAACGGTAAGAACCGAAAAAACCAGGATCATTCCGGCCAGAAGGTAAAACATTATTTCACTATTCATTGTATTTTACTATTTAGATTTATAGAGGCTCTTTTGGGATGTTGTATTGTTACAATGGTCATTCAATTGTTGAGGACAGCGTTTTGTGAGTGCTTGAGTTGTACTAGTTGTCATTCAATGGTCATTCAGTTGTTGTTCCTGGTGTCTTCGACTCCGCTCAGTCTGACAAGATTTGTCGTTTAGAGCTTTACTATTCACTATTCGTTATTCACTTTTCACTATTCCTTAATTCCCTCCATGATCTTCGATCCTGGCAGGTTCAATACTTTTGTAAATGTTGAGCGATCCCAATGTGCATGTTCAAATTTCTGTCCCATAACTATTGCATCTGAAGGACAGGCTCTTATACACAAATTGCAGAAAGTACACATTCCCAGGTGATAAATATGCTGGTCAATGATGCGTTTCTTTTTGCCTTCTTCGTTCACAATGCTTTTGCTGATGATTTCGATTGATCCGTTAGGACAGGCGTTTTCACAAAGACCGCAACCGGTGCATTTGTGTTCGTTGTTTTCGTTGTGCGGCATAATCACCTCACCACGGAAGCGATCGTACATTACGAGTGTATCGCGGTTTTCGGGATATTGCTGGGTAACATTTTTCCAGGGAGTAAAAAAGTACTTGGCAGTAACTTTCATACCGGTCAGCAATGTCCAGACGCCACTAAAAATTTCAGCTATATAATTGAAGAATGATTTCATTCGTTCCGATTTATTATTTACAAGTTTCCTGATCTAATACTGCAGGCAACAAATATTTGATTTTACTATTCACTTTTCACTATTCACTATTCACTATTCACTCCTTACCAGTGCCAGCCCAATAATACCATGGTTGCCATCAGAAGGATGTTGAACAGGTTTATAGGCAGAAGGTATTTCCATTCGAGTGTAAGAATCTGGTCGATACGTAAGCGTGGGAATGTCCATTTGAACCACATGATCAGGAAAATAATCCCAAATACTTTCAGGAAGAACCAGATGAGTCCCGGAATAAAATCCATAACATTGTTAAATGCTGCCCAATCTCCGAAGTGGAATGGCATCCAGCCTCCGAGGAATACGATGGTAGCCATGGCAGCTACAATAAAGAGGTTGATATATTCGGCCAGGAAGAAGAAGGCGAATTTGATACCCGAATATTCAGTGTGGAATCCGGCAGTAAGTTCTGATTCAGCTTCTGCGAGGTCGAAAGGACCGCGGTTTGTTTCGGCTGTACCGGCGATTACAAACACTGTGAATGCAATTAGAGCAGGAATATGTCCTTTAAAAAGGAACCATCCGCCACGCTGAAGTTCAACAATTTCGGAAACCTGCATCGTACCAGCCAATATTACCATGGTAATCAGTGACATCCCAACCGAAAGTTCGTAACTCACGATTTGAGCACCACTACGCATACCACCTATCAAAGAATACTTATTGTTACTGGCCCAGCCTGCGAGCAGTACACCAATTACTCCAACTGATGAAACAGCCGTAACGAAAAAGATACCTATATCGAAATCAAGTGATTGCAGTCCCGGAGCAAACGGTATAACCGAAATAGTCAGGAAAGGCACAATGATAACAATGAAAGGAGCCAGGTTATAAAGGAATTTATCTACACTTTTAGGTGTGATCAATTCTTTCATAAGCAACTTGATAAAGTCGGCTATGGTTTGCAATAATCCCCAGGGACCAACACGCATCGGGCCCAAACGTTGCTGGAATGCCGCACAAACTTTGCGCTCCACATAAACCAGTAAAAGTCCGAAAATGGCAATAAACAGGAGGTATAAAACTCCGATTATAGTCCATTCTATGATGGTTGTAAGTAATGGGGAAACGTTTTCAATCAATGCCTGGTGAATGGATTGAGTGATAGGCGTAAAATCGTATTTTTCGAATGCCATTATAAAATGGGTTTATCAGATTTTTAACTTATTCAGTTTTGTTCTAGAATTTACTTTACAGAATTCTATTTTTGGTCAGGTTTTGTTGCTTCTTAGTTTTTGTACCCCTCTGTCCATCGGACATCTCCCTGGGGGGGAGAACCTTAAGACTCAATTTTTACTATTTTTTGGTTTCTTTTTTAAAGAGAACTTTTTAACAACTATTTTCTATTTTCTTCTAACTATTAACTCCTTTTCTGTACCCCTCTGTCCTTCGGACATCTCCCCAAGGGGGAGAACCAAATGACATATTTGTACTTTATTTGACCTTTTTAGAGTTAACTTTTCCAAAACTATTTTCTATTTTCCATTAACCATTAACTTCTTCCTATCTGTCAATATCAGGAATAACCAAATCGAAAGTGGCCATAATAGCTACAAGGTCGGCGATTTTCCATCCTTTGGCGATATGGTTGATGGTGAAAAGGTTCGAGAATCCTGGTGAACGGAATTTTACGCGGTATGGATTTTTCTTGCCATCACTTACAATATACACGCCGAATTCGCCACGGGCTGATTCAACACGCTGGTAAAATTCTCCTTCAGGTAATTTGATAACACCTTTCATTTTCAAAGCAAAGTCACCTTCAGGGATATTGTCAATCAGTTGCTCTATTATATTCATCGATTCCCACATTTCGTCCATCCTAACTTTCCAACGCATAAAGGAGTCGCCATCGGTGCCCATTTTTTCGTCGAACTTAATATAAGGATAAGCGCTGTAAGGATGATGTTTACGAACGTCGCAGCTGAAACCGGAAGCGCGTCCGGTAGGACCGGTTACGCCATAAGCGATTGCATCTTCACGTGATAAGACGCCAACACCTTTGGTACGGTTCTGGAAAATAATATTATCGGTAAGCAGCTTATCGTATTCAGGTAATTTCTTTCTGAATTTCGTGATAAAGGCTTTTACGCTTTTCTGGAAATTAGGATGTATATCAAACATCACACCTCCGGGAACACTGTAATTCAGGGTCAGACGGGCGCCGCAAGTTTCTTCGAAAATATCGAGGATATCTTCACGGTCGCGAAGGCCGTAAAAGAAAGCTGTCAGCGCGCCAAGGTCCATACCTGAAGCACACCACCACAACTGGTGCGATGCCAGGCGCTGCAATTCGTCAAAAATAGTACGAATGTATTTAACGCGTTCAGGAACTTCAACCTGCAATGCATTTTCGACACAAAGACAAACAGCTTCGTTGTTCATATGCGCCGAAAGGTAATCCATGCGGTCGGTGAGATGAACAATCTGGGGGTATGAGAGGGCTTCGGTCATCTTTTCGATGCCGCT
>CAIXAQ010000834.1 GCA_903917425.1 uncultured Bacteroidales bacterium | reverse complement strand
TTAAACAGTGTAGTTTTACCAGAGTTTGGGTTGCCAACAAATGCAACCTGTATTATTTTATTGGTCGATGAATAACTGATATTTTCAGAATCTTCGGTTAAAGTTCCAGAGTAATTAATTTCCTGGTCCGAAGAATTAAACTGTTCAACTTCAATAAGTTGAGCTTCGCTGATTCTGAGTGTAACATTGTACCCCAGAATATTGTATTCGACAGGATCCTGTAATGGCGCTTTCTTTATTACCGTAACTTCTTTACCCACAACAAAACCCATCTCGGTAATTCTTTTCCGAAATGCACCACGCCCTTTTACTCTGGTGATGCCGGCCTTTTCGCCAGGTTGCAGTTCACTGAGATTCACAAGCTATTGTTATTTGGATTAAATAAAAATTAAAGCAAAGGTAAGCGTTTTTTATCACCTGGAAATAGATCAAAACAATATAGTTTGATATGAATAAATAAACAGAAAGTGAAAGAAACCCGGGGGGAATCTATTTCAAAATAAAAACGCCACCCATAATTACAGGATGGCGTTTTTAAATTTTAAAAAACTTCTGTTTAACCTTGAAGTTTAAAATAGATCGGCATATTGAAAAGAACGCGAACCTGCTTTCCGTTTTGTTTACCCGGATGCCATTTCGGCATCAGTTTTACAACGCGTAAAGCTTCTTCATCGCATCCTCCGCCAATACCGCGCAGAATTTTTACATCAGTAACATTTCCTTTTGAATCAACAACAAAGGAAATATAAACGGTACCCTGAATTCCATTTTCAGTAGCCTGCTGAGGATAAACTATGTTATCTGCCAGGAATTTATTGCGTTCGGATTCGCCGCCCGGGAAGGAAGGCATTTCCTCAACAATCGTGAAAACTGGTTTTGCTTCTTCAACTTCGATAACTTCAACCTTTTCGACGGCAACTTCTTCCGATACAACAACTGCTTCGTTAGTCGATGTTTTACTCAGATCATCCTGGTTAAAAATATCAGCATCTTCAACAACTTCTTCGGTGGTAACAACAGGAGCAACAAATTTTACTTTTTGCTCAAGAGCTGCCGGAGGAGGAGGAGGAGGAGGTGGAGGTGGTGGCGCTTCTTCTTTGGGTTTGTCCATGTCTAAGAATTCAGCACTTGCTGCTTTCTCAATGTACCCGGCCCTTGCCTTTGCATAATAACTTGCTGCCAGTGGATAAGCTAAACCTGCAAGCAGAATAATGACTGCAAGCAATAAAGCCCTGGTTATGTGCTTATTATACAATTTACGCAAAATGTACGCTCCATAAGTTTTATTCCTGTGCTCAAAGACGATTTCGTCCATAGGAGCGGTATAAACTTTTTGATTTGTCATTTTAGTATTTTGCTTTAAATGTGAACAACAACTTCTGTCAATTACTGTTGATTTACTTCGCTGCCGGCACTGAGACCGCTGTTCCGTTTATCATTTGCAGTTCAAGTGGTGAAACATCAACAACTGCATAATTGGCAACAGTGCAAATTGCCATTTCATCAATAATGTCAACCAGGTTTTTGTATTTCGCCTTTTCATCCGCTTTTATCAGGATGATAGGCGCGTTTTTGTCTGCTTTCTTCAACTCTTTTACTTTTCGGTTTAAAGTTGAATCTGCCATAACTTCTTCCCCTTTGATTACTTTATCCCTGAGTGCGGAAACAGCCGTGAAAACTATTTTGTTACGTTGCAACAAAATTTTACGTATTCCATCTTTACTGTAATTCGTTTCGATCAGGCTTGGAAGAGGCTTTTTAGGATCTGCAACACCAAAGTAATAGAAAATTTTATCCTCGCCTGAGATAAGAATATTGATTGTCCTGTCTGCTGCAATTTCTGGTGCTTTTACAGTAGGATCATCTTTCTTCTCGGGCATGGTAATTTCCATTGCTTTTGGCTTACTAAAAGCTGTAGTAAGCATAAAAAAGGTTATCAGCAAACACATCAAGTCAACCATTGGGGTCATATCGATGTGCGTCG